>NZ_JBSFJX010000227.1:0-12099 GCF_053598275.1 Streptomyces sp. NPDC001156
CGCCGGATACGGAGACTTACGTCCCACCAGGACACCCTTCCTCGGATCCACAAGATCCATTGTCAGAGTGTCCACACAGAGGGGGTCGCCTCAGCCGACCTCGTCCCCCTCAGCAGCCACGAACTCCTCCGCTTGCTACGGGCCTTGATCCTTCCGCCGCCCCGACGAGACCGCCCCCACCTGCTGTGGTGGTCCACCTGGCGCCGCCGCCACCAACACCGCGCCCGCCTCTGCCACCGCCGTTGGCACGCGTACGCCGACACCACACCATGATCAGACAGCACACCGGCTGCTATCTGCAGCTGCCGTAACCTTGCGATTCCGCTGGGCTTTTCCCCGGGGGACTCGCCGTGATCGGCAATCCACCACACAACCCGGCATCCAGACAATTGTGAACGCCGTACTTCGCCCACATGTCGGGCGGTTCAGAATACGAGACGCCCGCGCAGGCGACATTGACTTGGTGGGATTCCGCTGCAACTCTCTTGTCTGTGAGCAAGTCCGAGAACCTCGCCGCGCGCCTGCACGTCGATCTGCGACGTCAGGCCAGCGCCATCTGTGCCGTCGGCCGCTGATCGCACTGACGGGCGCCGCTCTCCCGCTCCGTTTTCACCATCGGCCACCACGACCGTTGTCGGCGTAGGCGGCTGATTCCTCGCAGGCATTCCTGGCGAATCTCTTTCCCCTTTCGCTGTCCGCATTGCTTGCGCCCAATTGCCGAGCACCCCTTTCGGTCACGGCTTCCTCATGCCATCGATTCCGCCTCAGTCCCCATTCGCGCGAACAGGACCTTTCCATGGCCACTACGGCATCGACCCGACGCCAGTTCCTCTCCCTGCTCGGTCTTTCTGCGGTGGCCGTGAGCTGCGGCACGACCGCCGGAGCCGCTTCCGGCAAGGGCCAGACCAAGACGCTCCGGTATCAGGGCTGGGTGGGTCAGGTGACCTTGCCGGAGCTGGCCGAGGATCTCGGCTATCTGGAGGACGTCAAGCTGAAGTGGGTCGGCAACACCATCAGCGGTCCGCAGGACATCCAGTCCGCGGCCACGGGTCAGGTCGACTTCGGCGGCGCATTCAACGGCGCGGTCGTCAAACTCGCCGCGAACCACGCCCCCATCAAGGCCGTCATCAGCTACTACGGATCCGACAAGTACGCCTACAACGGCTTCTACATCCTCAAGGACAGCCCGATCCGCTCGGCCCGGGACCTGCTCGGCAAGAAGGTCGGGATGAACACCCTCGGAGCCCACGCCGAGGCCATGCTCGACATCTATCTGCAGCGAGGTGGTCTGTCGCAGGCGGAGATCGGCAAGGTCGAACCCCTCGTGGTGCCTCCGGTCAACACCGAACAGTCGCTGCGGCAGAAGCAGATCGACGTGGCCGTGCTCGGCGGCATTCTGCGCGACAAGGCACTGGCAGCCGGGGGCATCCGCCCGCTGTTCACCGACTATGAACTGCTCGGCGCATTCAACGCAGGCACCTACGTGATGACGGACCGGTTCCTGAAGCAGAACCCCGACACCGCCCGGACCTTCGTCACCGCCGTGGGGCGTGCCATCGAGTGGTCACGTTCCACTCCGCACGAAGAGGTCATCGCCCGGATGACGGACATCGTGAAGAAGCGCGGCCGCAACGAGGACACCGCACCCCTGAAGTATTGGCGCTCCTACGGCGTCGCCGAGAAGGCCGGCCTGATCACCGGCAAGGAACTCCAGCTGTGGGTCGACTGGCTGTCCGACCGCGGTGACATCAAGAAGGGCCAGGTCACGTTGTCGGACCTCTACACCAATGAGTTCAACGGCAACCAGAAGTCCTCCTCCGCCACCAAGAGCGGGAGCTGATCCCATGCCGGAATCCACCACGCAATCCAGGACGACCAAGATCGTTTTCGAGGGCGTACGCAAGGAATTCGCCGTCAGGGACCGCAGGGGGGATCGGCAGGCCACCCGTTTCACCGCCCTCGACGGCATCGATCTGGAGATAGCGGCCGGCGAGTTCGTCGTCCTGGTCGGTCCCAGCGGTTGCGGAAAGTCGACTCTGCTGGAGCTGCTCGGCGGCCTCGCCCAGCCCACCGGCGGACGGATCCTGCTGGACGGTCAGCCCGTCAGCGGCCCGGGCCTGGACCGGGGCATCGTGTTCCAGCAGTACGCGCTGCTGCCGTGGCGCACGGCGCAGGGCAATGTCGAGTTCGGCCTGGAGGCCACAGGCGTCCCACGGCGTCAACGGGCCCGACGTGCCCGCGAGTTCCTGGATCTGGTCGGCTTGACCGGGTTCGAGGACCGCCATCCGCATGAGCTGTCCGGCGGGATGCGGCAGCGGGTGGCGATCGCCCGCAGCCTCGCCTACGACCCCGACGTACTCCTGATGGACGAGCCGTTCGCCGCGCTGGACGCCCAGACCCGGGAGTCGCTGCAGGACGAACTGCTGCGCATCTGGCAGCGCACGGGCAAGACCGTCGTCTTCATCACACACGGCATCGAGGAGGCCGTCTACCTGGGACAGCGCGTCGCCGTCATGACGTCCCGTCCGGGCCGCATCAAGCAGATCGTGCCGGTCGCCTTCGACTCCCGTACGGCGACGGACGACCTCCGCTCCAGTCCCGAGTTCGCGCGACACCGGCACGAGATCTGGTCGCTGCTGCACGACGAGGTGGCCAGGGCCCAGCAGTTGGAGAAGGAGGAGGCTTCCGTATGAGCCCCACGACCGGCACGGCCACCGACGAGACCACGGCGCCGGGCTCGGCGAGCGCCGCCGAGCCCGTCCCGACCGTTTCCCCCGCGACATCCACAGTGTCAGCTACATACACAGTGGCTGCTGCATCCGCTGTGTCCGCGCCCCATGACGCATCGCCGTCGAGCGTGCGCCAGGTCCGCTCCACGGCGGCCCGGTTCCGCCGGGCGGTCCGCCGACTGCCTTACCTGCTGGTCAAGGGGGCGACCAGGTCCGTTGCGATCGTGGCTCTGCTCCTGCTGTGGGAGACCGCACCGCGACTGGGTCTGGTCGACCGCACCTTCCTGCCTCCGTTCAGCGAGGTTGCCCACGCCTGGTGGGGACTGGCCGCCGACGGTCAGCTCGCCGACAACACCCGCGCCAGCCTCATGCGCTCGTTCAGCGGATTCGGTCTCGCCGTGGCCGTCGCCGTGCCGCTCGGCCTGCTGATCGGCTGGTACCGGCCGGTCGCCGACCTCCTCGGTCCGCTGCTGGAGGTGTTCCGCAACACCGCCGCCCTGGCCCTGCTGCCGGTGTTCGTCCTGCTGCTGGGCATCGGCGAGACCTCGAAGATCTCCATCGTGGTGTACGCGTGCACCTGGCCGATCCTGCTCAACACCATCAGCGCGGTCCGCAACGTCGACCCGACCTTGCTGAAGCTGGCGAAGTCGATGGATCTGTCCGCGCCCCGGCTGTTCCAGAAGGTCATCCTGCCGGCCTCGGTGCCCGTGATGTTCACCGGCATCCGGCTGGCCGGAGCGGCGTCCATCCTGGTGCTGGTCGCCGCCGAGATGATCGGCGCCAAGGCGGGCCTCGGTTATCTGATCAACGCGTCCCAGTTCAACTTCGCGATCCCGCAGATGTACGCGGGCATCATCACGATCTCCGCCATCGGCGTGATCTTCAACCAGTTCCTGGTGGCCGTGGAGCGGCGGCTCAGCTCCTGGCGCGTACCGGCCGACGTCTGACCCGGCCGCCCGCTCGTCGCACTGCAACCCGGTGCCGGCGCGCTGCCCCGCTCGCCTCCCGCCTGTCGGTCTCACTGCCCCCTGCGTCTCACCGCCCCCGATCCGAGGTACCCCATGACCGCGACCAGCCCCCGACACCTGCATCTCAACGCGTTCCTGATGAACGCCGGCCACCACGACGCCGCCTGGCGCCACCCGCGTACCCAGCCCGAACGGGTCACCGACCTCCGCTATTTCCAGCACCTCGCGCAGACCGCCGAGCGCGGCCTGCTCGACTCCGTCTTCCTCGCCGACGGCCTCGCCCTGTGGGGGAAGGTCCGGCACAATGCGCTCGGCGGCTTCGAACCGCTGACCCTGCTGTCCGCCCTGGCGGCGGTCACCGAGCACGTCGGCCTGATCGCCACGGTCTCCACCACCTTCAACGAGCCCTTCCACACGGCCCGCAAGTTCGCCTCCCTGGACCACATCAGCGGTGGCCGGGCGGGCTGGAACATCGTCACCTCCGGCACCGTGAACGAGGCTCGCAACTTCGGGCAGGACGAGCACCTGGAACACCGGCTGCGCTACGAGCGGGCACGGGAGTTCGTCGAGGTCGCCACCAAGCTGTGGGACAGCTGGGAGGACGACGCGATCCTGCTCGACCGGGAGCGCGGCGTCTACGCCGACACCGACAAGGTGCGGGAGGTCAACCACCGCGGCGAGCACTTCGCCGTCCAGGGCCCCCTGAACGTACCGCGCAGCCCGCAGGGCTACCCGCTGCTGGTGCAGGCCGGTTCGTCGGAGGACGGCAAGGAGTTCGCCGCCCGGTACGCCGAGGCCGTCTTCACCGCCCAGCAGACCCTCGCCGACGGCCAAGCCTTCTACAAGGACCTCAAGTCCCGGCTCGCCCGCTATGGCCGCACCGAGGACCAGTTGCTGGTGCTTCCCGGCATCGCCCCCGTCATCGGCTCGACGGAAGCGGAAGCCCGCGCGCTGGAGCAGGAGTTGACGGATCTCCAGGTGCCTGAGTACGGGCTCGCCCAGCTGTCGGGGATGCTCGGCACCGATCTGACCGGGCTGCCGCTGGACGGGCCGCTGCCCGAGCTGCCCGAGGAGCGGGACATCAACGGCAACAAGAGCCGCTTCACGCTCGTCGCCGAACTGGCCCGCCGCGACGGCCTCACCCTGCGCGAGGTCATCGCCCGGCTCGGCGCCGGCCGCGGTCACCGGGTGTTCGCCGGCACCCCCGAGCAGATAGCCGACCAGCTCCAGGAGTGGTTCACCCAGGGTGCCGCCGACGGCTTCAACATCATGCCGCCGCATCTGCCGGGCGGTCTGGAGGACTTCGTCGACCATGTCGTGCCGATCCTGCAGCGGCGCGGCCTGTTCCGCACCGAGTACGCCGGCCGCACCCTGCGTGCGCGCTACGGCCTGGCCCGCCCTGCCAACCGGCTGGCCGCGGCCACCGTGACGGACGCGGCAGAAGGGCGGCCCGCATGACCGGACTCGACCTCACCACGGACGTCCTGGTGGTCGGCGGCGGGCCCGCGGCCACGTGGGCCGCGCTCAAGGCGGCCCAGGACGGAGCGGACGTCGTCCTCGCCGACAAGGGCTACTGCGGCACCAGCGGCGCCACCGCCTCCGCCGGAACCGGCGTCTGGTACGTCCCCCCGGAGCCCGCCGCGCGGGAGGCTGCCATGGCGAGCCGGGAGGCACTGGGCGGATTCCTGGCCGACCGGCGCTGGATGACCCGGGTGCTGGACCAGACGTATGCGGGCATGAACGAGTTGGCAGCGGCCGGACGCTATCCCTTCCCCACCGGGCCGGACGGAAAGCAGCTCAGGAACGGACTGCAGGGACCGGAGTACATGCGCAGGATGCGCATCCGCGTCCAGCGCGCCGGCGCTCGCATCCTCGACCACAGCCCGGTCACTGAACTGCTCACCGACCCGTCCGGAGCGGTCGCCGGAGCCAGGGGCCACCGGCGCCAGGCCGGTCAGCCCTACCAGGTGCGCGCCGGGGCGGTCGTCCTGGCCACCGGTGGCTGCGCGTTCCTCAGCGGCGCGCTCGGCTGCAACGTCAACACCGGGGACGGCGCCCTGTTCGCCGCCGAGGCAGGCGCGGAGCTGTCCGGGATGGAGTTCTCCAACGCGTACGGCATCGCGCCCGAGGGCACCTCCGTCACCAAGACCGCGTTCTACTCCTTCGCGACCTTCTACCACGAGGACGGCACGGTCCTGGAGGGTGCGGCCAGCCAGGGCGGCCGGTCCGTGATCGCGAAGGCGCTACTCAGCGAGAAGGTGTACTGCCGCCTCGACCGGGCGGACGCGGCGGCCCGCAAGGCGATGCGGCTGGCCCAGCCCAACTTCTTCCTCACCTTCGACCGGCTCGGCATCGACCCCTTCACCCAGCACTTCGCCGTCACGCTCCTCGCCGAGGGCACCGTGCGCGGCACTGGCGGCATCCGCATCACCGGCGACGACTGCTCCACCACCGTCCCCGGCCTGTATGCGGCCGGGGACGCAGCGACCCGTGAGCTGATCTGCGGCGGCTTCACCGGTGGCGGCAGCCACAACGCCGCCTGGGCCATCTCCTCCGGCACCTGGGCAGGCCGGGGCGCGGCCCGCCATGCCCGCTCACTCGGCGTCCGCGCCGGTACGAGGCCCCTGGTGGCCGCGGGCGGAGCCGGGCTCCGGCCCACCGGCGCCCCGGGCTCCGCCAACGGCTTCCGGGACGTCATCGCCGCGGTTCAGGGCGAGGTGCTGCCGTACGAGAAGAACTACCTGCGCCGAGGCGACCGGCTCACTGCCTCGCTGGAGGTGCTCGACAGCGTGTGGGAGGAGGCGCGCGTCTCCTTGCACGCCGACGGCGGAGACACCGTACGGGCCCGGCAGGCGGCGGCAATGGCGGCGCACGCCCGCTGGATGTACGCCTCGGCGCTGGCCCGCACGGAGACCCGAGGCATGGCCAAGCGGCTCGACTTCCCCGCACAGGACCCCGGACAGCACCACCACATCGTCACGGGGGGCCTCGACTGGGTGTGGACCCGCACCGAGCCCCTGACAACCGCCCCGTCGGCATCAGCGGCACCAGCCGCACCCCTGGAGGTGGCCTCATGATCGAACTGGTCTCGGCGGAACGCTGCATCACCTGCGACAAGTGCATCAAGGTCTGCCCGACCAACGTCTTCGACCGCGGCGAGGACGGCATCCCCGTGCTCGCCCGCCGCGACGACTGCCAGACCTGCTTCCAGTGCGAGGCGAACTGCCCGGCCGACGCACTGTATGTCGCGCCCGTGACCCGCCCGCTGCCCGACGGCTCCACCGCCCGCGACGAGGAGCACCTGGACCGTACCGGCCTGCTCGGCAGTTACCGCCGGCACATCGGCTGGGGACGAGGCCGCACCCCCGGCGCACTACGGGCCGTCGGCCCTCCCCTCGGACCACCGGGGTCCAAAGGACCGTCCCTGCCCATCACCTCCTGACGACCTCCCGACTGATCACCTCCCCGCTGATCACCTCCTGAAAGGAACACCCGCACATGAGCACCAGCATCGGCTTCGACATCCGCAGGATCGGCGGCCGTATCGGCGCAGAGATCCTCGGCGTGGACCTCTCCACCGACCTCGCCCCCGCCGTCGTCACCGAGATCAACTCCGCACTCCTGGAACACAAGGCGCTGGTCTTCCGCGACCAGGACCTCGACGACGCCGGCCAGCTCCGCTTCGCCTCCCTCTTCGGCGAACTCACCACCGCGCACCCCACCGTCCCCTCCATCGACGGCCAGCCCCACATCCTGCCCGTCGACGGCGACGAGGGCATCCGCGCCAACCACTGGCACACCGACGTCACCTTCGTCCGTACGCCCCCGAAGGCATCCACGCTGCGCAGCATCGTGATCCCGCCCTACGGCGGCAACACCCTCATCGCGAACTCGGCCGCCGCCTACCGCGACCTGCCCGAACCGCTGCGCGAGCTGGCCGACAAGCTCTGGGCCGTACACACCAACGACTACGACTACGCCGCCCCGAAGAACGAGAAGGCGGCCGAGCACCGCAGGCGGTTCGTCTCCCGGAAGTACCGCACCGCCCACCCCGTCGTCCGCGTCCACCCCGAGACCGGGGAGCGCGGGCTGTTCATCGGCGCCTTCGCCCAGAGCATCGTCGGCCTCGGCCCGTCCGACTCCCGCGACCTGCTGCGCACCTTCCAGTCGTACGTCACCCGCCCCGAGAACGTCATTCGCGTGGCCTGGACGCCGGGAGACCTCGTTCTGTTCGACAACCGCATCACCCAGCACTACGCCCCCGACGACTACGGCGACCTTCCGCGCCTGCTGCACCGGGTGACCGTCGCGGGCGACGTCCCCGCCGGTGTCGACGGCACCCTCAGCCACGTCATCGAGGGCGACGACGCCGCCCACTACACCCCCGTCGCAGCCTGACCCCCACGGGCTGCCGGGCAGGGACACCCGCCACCTGCCCGGCGGCCCGCCCGCAAGGGACACCGACCGAAGCCGTACGGGATAATGCGCACATGCGGATCTCAGCCAGAGCGGACTACGCGGTACGTGCCGCGCTGCAGCTCGCCGCGTCACGGGATGACGGGCCACTGAAAGCCGAGGCCATCGCCGCCGCCCAGGACATCCCGCACAAATTCCTCGAAAGCATCCTGAACGACATGCGCCGAGGCGGCCTCGTGCTCAGCCAGCGCGGCGGCAACGGAGGCTACCGACTGGCCAGGCCCGCCGAGTCCATCAGCATCGCCGACGTCATCCGCACCGTGGACGGACCGCTGGTCTCGGTGCGCGGCGTCCGCCCCCCGGAGCTGTCCTACACCGGCCCCGCCGAGTCGCTGCTCCCCCTGTGGATCGCGCTGCGATCCAACGTGCGCGAGATCCTCGAGGGCGTATCGCTCGCCGACGTCGCATCGGCCCAACTGCCCGCCGACGTGTCCGCGTTGACCAACGCCCCGAGTGCCTGGGTAAACCCCTGACACGCTGGGACAATCACTCACCGATCCCAAAACGCGAGATGGCGACGTCCATCATGTGAACTACCCCTTGGGGACGACGCCACCGTCTGCCACGATCCCTAGCAACCAGGTAGGAAAACTAGGGATCTGTGGGGGTGGCCATGGGAATGCTCGACCGCACAGCCCAGTCGCTGCCTCTTCTGACCTCGCGCCGGCACATCGACCTCGGCCATGCCTCCAGCGCCATCTGTCGGCCCCTCTGACGCCACAGAACCTCCTCTCTCCCAATGAGCGCTGCTTCCCCGCCCGTCCCGCCTCGGTTCGGCGGATCGGACACCCCCGGCTGACCGCGTCCCCCACGTTCCATTTCTCAGCCCGCGACGGCGTGCCTGCCGCCGACGGCCGACGAGTGGAGTGTCGGTGCATGCCGACAAGCACTCGCCTCGCATCTTCGTATCTCCCTGCTCACTCATCCCCTGAAAGGACACCGCCGTGTCTCCCGCAAGACCGCGCACCACCGTGCGTACCATCGCCGTCGTAGCCGCACTCCCCCTCCTCCTCACCGCCTGCGGCTACGGCTCCAAGGCCACCGACGACGGCAAGCACACCGCGGTCCCGGCAGGCGCCAAAAAGCTCTCCGCCGACGAAGTGAAGATCGGCTACTTCCCCAACCTCACGCACGCCACCGCTCTGGTCGGCGTCCAGGAGGGCCTGTTCCAGAAAGAGCTCGGCGGCACCACGATCAAGCCGTCCACCTTCAACGCCGGCCCCTCCGAGATCGAGGCGCTGAACGCCGGCTCCATCGACATCGGCTGGATCGGCCCCTCCCCCGCCATCAACGGCTACACCAAGTCGAACGGCAAGAACCTGCGCATCATCGGCGGTTCCGCCTCCGGCGGCGTGAAGCTGGTCGTCAACCCGAAGAAGATCAAGTCCCTGGACGACGTCAAGGGCAAGAAGATCGCCACGCCGCAGCTCGGCAACACCCAGGACGTCGCGTTCCTCAACTGGATCGCGGAGAAAGGCTGGAAGGTCGACGCGCAGAGCGGCAAGGGCGACGTGTCGGTGGTCCGTACCGACAACAAGATCACCCCGGACGCCTACAAGTCGGGCTCGATCGACGGCGCCTGGGTGCCGGAGCCGACCGCGTCCAAGCTGGTCGCCGAGGGCGGCACGGTCCTGCTGGACGAGTCGTCGCTGTGGCCCGACAAGAAGTTCGTGATCACGAACATCATCGTGTCGCAGAAGTTCTTCAAGGAGCACCCGGACGTCGTCGAAGCCGTGCTGCGCGGCTCGGTGAAGACCAACGAGTGGATCAACGCCAACCCTGACAAGGCGAAGGCGTCCGCCAACGCGGCCCTGGAGAAGCTGTCGGGCAAGGCACTGCCCGCCGACGTCATCGACCCGGCCTGGAAGTCCATCACCTTCCTCGACGACCCGCTGGCCTCCACCCTCAACACCGAGGCAGAGCACGCGGTCAAGGCCGGTCTCCTGGACAAGCCCAATCTGAAGGGCATCTACGACCTCACCCTGCTCAACAAGGTCCTCAAGGCCCAGGGCAAGGGCGAGGTCAGTGACGCCGGTCTCGGCGCCCAGTAACGGCAATCGGATCCGACGAGTTTCCCAGGAGGTGACGACCGTGGCTGCCACGATCACCGAGTCTGCCGAGGACGCCGCGGCGGTGACGCACGCCGCCCGGATCGAGCACGTCTCGAAGTCCTTCCCCGCCCCGGGCACGCCCGGCGGACAGCAGCTCGTCCTGGACGACATCACGCTCGATGTCGCACCGGGCGAGTTCGTCACCCTCCTGGGAGCCTCCGGCTGCGGCAAGTCCACCCTGCTCAACCTGGTCGCGGGACTGGACCGGCCGTCCACCGGCTCGATCGATACGGACGGCCGGCCCGCCCTGATGTTCCAGGAACACGCACTGTTCCCCTGGCTGACCGCGGGCAAGAACATCGAACTCGCGCTGAAACTGCGCGGGGTCGCGGGGCCGGAGCGCCGGCAGGAGGCGGAACGGCTGCTGGAACTCGTACGGCTGAAGGGCGCGTACGGCAAGCGGGTGCACGAACTGTCCGGCGGTATGCGACAGCGCGTCGCGCTGGCCCGTGCGCTGGCCCAGGACAGCCGGCTGCTGCTGATGGACGAGCCGCTCGCCGCCCTGGACGCGATCACCCGTGACGTCCTGCACGACGAACTGACCCGCATCTGGACTGAGACGGGACTCTCGGTGCTGTTCGTGACGCACAACGTGCGGGAGGCGGTGCGGCTGGCACAGCGGGTGGTGCTGCTGTCCTCACGGCCGGGGCGCATCGCCCGGGAATGGACGGTCGGCATTCCGCAGCCGCGCCGCATCGAGGACAGCGCGGTCGCCGAACTGTCCGTCGAGATCACCGAAGAACTGCGTGGGGAGATCCGCCGCCATGGCCGGCACTGACACGGGTGTCGACATCGGCAAGGACGGCTTGCCGGCCGCCGGGGAGCCCCGGGATCCGCACGATCTGACGGGCTGGAGGCCAGGCTCAACGCGCTGGAGTCGGTGCAGGCCGGTCGTACGCCGCTGCGCGAGACACTGATACGCAAGGTGCTGCCGCCCGTCACCGCCTTCGCACTGGTGCTGGTGGTCTGGCAACTGCTGGTGTGGGCCGAGGTCGCCCCCGACTACAAACTGCCCTCGCCTTCCGAAGTGTGGGGCGAGGTACGCGATGCCTGGCTGCAGGGCGCGCTGCTCGACTACATCTGGACCAGCGTCTCGCGCGGTCTGCTCGGCTTCCTGATGGCGCGCTCGCCATCGGTACGCCGCTCGGCCTGCTGGTCGCCCGGGTGAGGTTCGTGCGGGCGGCCATCGGCCCCGTCCTGTCCGGCCTGCAGTCGCTGCCGTCGGTGGCCTGGGTACCGCCCGCCGTGATCTAAGTGGGCCTGAACGACTCGATGATGTACGCCGTGATTCTGCTCGGTGCGGTCCCGTCCATCGCCAACGGCCTCGTCGCGGGCATCGACCAGATCCCGCCGCTGTTCCTGCGCGCCGGACGGACACTGGGCGCGACCGGACTGCGCGGGGCCTGGCACATCGTCATGCCGGGCGCGCTCCCCGGCTATCTCTCCGGACTGACCCTTCAGTCGTAGATCTGGGTGCCCGCTGTAGTTCGGAGTGGGGTCGGCGGTGGCCGGGCCGTCGTCCTCTTCCTCGCCCGGTCCTGGTTCCGGCGCCGGTGGCAGGTCCGGGCGAGGGCCTGGTGGCAGCGCCGCCACCGCGACCAGTGCAGACCGTGCCGGATTCGCTCCTGCTCCGGAGCCTGAGGGGTCATCAATGTCACCAGGCGGGCGACCTCGAAGGCTGTCAGCGCGATCGGGGCGATGCCCGCAAAGCCGATGGGGCCGGTGGGGTCAGTCTGTGCCCCCTGTGTGGGCCCCCTTGGCGTCCTTGCTTTCCTCGCCGCCGTCGCCGCGCCGCTGGTCGGCAGCCTGCACCGC
>NZ_JBSFJX010000228.1:0-11883 GCF_053598275.1 Streptomyces sp. NPDC001156
CGATAGAGACTCTGGCGTCAACCCCTGGGGACCTTGAGTTCTGCCCAGGACGCGGGCCCGGGAGGCCACGTGGCCGCCGAGCCGGTGAAGCCCAGTAGCGAGTTCACGCCGCCCTCGGGACCAGCATACGTAGCCGGGCGCGGGCCGACGAACACATGCCCTTCTCTTGATGCGATCACGGCAGCCATGGCATATAGGTACAGACCAATCCTTCGAGGGGAGGCAGGCCGTGCGACGCATGCCCGTGCCGGTGATCTGCGGTTCCGTCCTGCTGCTCGCGTCCTGCGCCTGGGGCGGGCAGCACGCCGGCGAAGGCAAAGGGGTCCCCTCCGCCCCCCTGGGGGTGACGGCCGTGGCGGGCAGTGCGACCAGCGTGCACGTGATGTGGAACCAGGTGGCCGTTGGCCCGGACATCACCGCGTACGAGGTCTACCGCGGCTCTGCCAAGGTGCAGGAGGTGCCGGGCGCCGAGCACATGGTGGACGTCACCCGGCTCGCGCCCGCGACGTCCTACGTCTTCAGGGTCCGGGCTCGGAGCGCCGACGGCGCCGTCGGTCCGGCGAGCCAGGCGGTCCGTGCCACCACCCCCGCCGCGGTCACCACCGATGAGCGGGCGCCGTCCCGCCCCGGGCACCCGTCCGGCAAGACCGTCGGCAGCCGGGCGGTCCAGCTGGCCTGGAGCCGGTCGACGGACGGCCGCGGGGTGGTCTCGTACGACATCTACCAGGGCGGCTCGAAGATCCACAGTGTGGGCGGCGCACAGACCGCGACCGTGGTCACCGGGCTGCGGCCTGGGACCCGCTACTCGTTCACGGTCCGCGCCCGGGACGCCGCCGACAACCTCTCACCGGCGAGCGAGGCGGTACGGCTGACCACTTCGGCCGGTGCCGGCGACAGCCGGGGTACCGCGCCCGCCCGGTTCCGTGCCACGACCCACCGCGCCGGAGGGGCGTACTACCTGGACCTGGCCTGGGTCCCGCCGCGGGTGGACGGTCTCGTCACCGAGTACCGGATCGACCTGGACGGACAGCCCGCCACTTCGCTCGTCTGGGGCGGAACGGCGCCGCACGCCGAGGCGACCTACAGCTTCTATGTGGGCCGGGAGGCAGGCGTGACGTACCGGGTGCGGATCCGGGCGAAGCTGCCGGACGGCACCTGGGGCGGATATTCGGCGGAGCGGACGGTGACGACGGGCGGTTGACTCGATCCGGTCGCCCTCCGGTCAGCGCCTTCCGGTCACCGCTTTTCGCGCCCGGACAGCTGCCCGAACTCCTCCAGGGCATGGGTCAGCCACTGGATCCAGAAGGTCTCGACCTCGATGCCCGCTCGCAGCACGAGGTGCTGGAGGCGGTCCTGTTCCGAGTCCTTTCCGGGCCCGAAGTCACGTTGCTCGATGTCCTGGTATTCCGCCAACTGCTGCTGGTGCAAGGCGAGATGGCGGCGCAGATCCGCCTCGATACCCTCGGTTCCGACGACGGCCGCCGCCCGCAGCCGCAGCAGCAGCACATCGCGCATCGGCCTCGGGTCCTGCGGCGCCGCCGCCCAGCGTTCGAGTTCGGCGCGGCCTGCGGGCAGGACCTCGTAGGCCTTCTTCTGCCCGCGGGCCGGCTGTTCGGTGGGCAGGGCCCGGATCAGTCCGTCACTCTCCAGCCGCCCCAGCTCCCGATAGATCTGCTGGTGGGTCGCCGACCAGAAGTAGCCGATCGACCGGTCGAACCGGCGGGTCAGCTCCAGTCCGGACGACGGCTTCTCCAGCAGGGCGGTCAGGATCGCGTGCGGGAGTGACATGGGGTCATCCTAAGGAGGCCGCGCGACGCCCCTAGAGCGCCGCCGCAACCTCCGTGCCCTGCTTGATCGCCCGCTTGGCGTCCAGCTCGGCCGCCACGTCGGCACCGCCGATCAGATGCGGCGTCCGGCCGGCGGCCAGCAGTTCCTCGTACAGATCGCGGCGCGGCTTCTGTCCGGTGCACAGCACTACCGTGTCGACCTCCAGGAGTCGGCTCTCGCCGTCCACGGTGATGTGCAGCCCGGCGTCGTCGATCCGGTCGTAGCGCACACCCGGGACCATGGTCACGCCGCGGTGCTTCAGCTCGGTGCGGTGGATCCAGCCGGTGGTCTTGCCGAGCCCGGCACCGACCTTGGTGGTCTTGCGCTGCAGGAGGTGGACGGTGCGTGACGGGGCGGGCCGGTCGGGCGCGGCGAGGCCGCCGGGGGCGCGGTAGTCCATGTCGACGCCCCAGTGGCGGAAGTACGTCGCCGGGTCCTCGCTCGCCTTCTCCCCGCCGTCGGTGAGGTACTCGGCGACGTCGAAGCCGATGCCGCCCGCGCCGAGGACGGCGACCCGTTCGCCGACGTGGGCGCCGTCGCGCAGCACGTCGAGGTAGCCGACGACGCTCGGGTGGTCGATGCCGGGGATCTCGGGGGTGCGGGGCGTGACGCCGGTCGCGACGACGATCTCGTCGTGGCCTTCGAGGTCGGCGGCGGCCACGCGGGTGTTCAGCCGGACGTCCACGCCGTACGACTCGAGCTGGGTACGGAAGTAGCGCAGCGTCTCGTCGAACTCCTGCTTGCCGGGCACCTTCCGGGCGATGTTGAGCTGGCCGCCGATCTCGTCCGCGGCGTCGTAGAGCGTGACCTCGTGGCCCCGTTCGGCGGCGGAGACGGCGCAGGCGAGCCCGGCAGGCCCGGCGCCCACGACGGCGACACGCTTGCGCAGCCGGGTCGGGGACAGCACCAGCTCCGTCTCGTGACAGGCGCGCGGGTTGACCAGGCAGGAGGTGATCTTGCCGCTGAAGGTGTGGTCGAGACAGGCCTGGTTGCAGCCGATGCAGGTGTTGATGGCCTCGGGGCGTCCCGCCTCGGCCTTTGCGACGAAGTCCGGGTCGGCCAGCATCGGACGGGCCAGCGACACCATGTCCGCGCATCCGTCGGCGAGCAACTGCTCTGCCAGTTCGGGGGTGTTGATGCGGTTGGTCGTCACCAGGGGGACGGACACGGCACCCATGAGCTTCTTGGTCACCCAGGTGTAGGCGCCACGCGGCACGGAGGTCGCGATGGTCGGGATACGGGCCTCGTGCCAACCGATCCCGGTGTTGATGATCGTCGCGCCCGCCGCCTCGACCGCCTTGGCGAGCGTGACGACCTCGTCGAGTGAGGAGCCACCGGGAACGAGGTCCAGCATGGACAGCCGGTAGACCACGATGAAGTCCTCGCCGACCGCCTCGCGGATCCGGCGCACGATCTCCACGGGGAACCGCATCCGGTTCTCGTACGAGCCGCCCCAGCGGTCCTCGCGCCGGTTGGTCTGCGCCGCGATGAACTCGTTGATGAGGTAGCCCTCGGAGCCCATGATCTCGACGCCGTCGTACCCGGCCTGCCGGGCCAGTCGCGCCGCGCGCGTGTAGTCGTCGATGGTCTGCTCGACCTCGGCGTCGGTGAGTGCGTGCGGCACGAACGGGCTGATCGGGGCCTGAATGGCGCTGGGCGCGACAAGGTCCTGGTGGTAGGCGTACCGGCCGAAGTGGAGTATCTGCATCGCGATCCTGCCGCCCTCGCGGTGAACGGCCCCGGTGATGACGGAGTGCTGCTCGGCCTCCGCATCGGTGGTGAGCTTGGCACCGCCCTCATAGGGGCGCCCGGCCTCGTTGGGCGCGATGCCTCCGGTGACGATGAGCCCCACTCCCCCGCGCGCCCGGGCGGCGTAGAAGGCGGCCATGCGCTCGAAGCCGCGCTCCGCCTCCTCCAGGCCCACATGCATCGAGCCCATGAGCACGCGGTTGGGCAGGGTGGTGAAGCCCAGGTCGAGCGGGGTCAGCAGATGCGGGTAGCGGCTCATCGGGCCCTCCGTACGGCGTGTCGTTCTTCCGTTGTAGACGACGACCGCCCCATTGTGCAACTAGTTGCACAATGGGGCGGGAGAGCGGCGCCGGTCCGCTTCCCCGTTCACCGGGCGGCCGGGCGGCGGAACGGGGTCCGCTACCGTTTCACGCCGATCAGCACGGTGGCGTACAGCTCCTCCGAGGCGGAGAGCCGCACGTCGAGCCCGCCCCGGGTGAACGCATCGAGGGCCGCGGGCACCTGACCCTCGCTCGTCTCGACCAGCAGGAAGCCGCCGGAGGCCAGCCATCTGGACGCCTCGGCGGTGACCCGGCGCAAGACGTCCAGGCCGTCGAAGCCGCCGTCGAGGGCGACGAGCGGCTCGTGGTCACGGGCCTCGGACGGCAGCAGCGCCACCTCTCCGGTCGGCACATAGGGGACGTTCGCGGTCAGGATGTCGACGCGCCCGCGCAGCCCGTCCGGGAGCGCCGCGAACAGATCCCCCTCGTGCACCCGGCCGCCGTACGGGGCGAGATTGCGGCGGGCGCAGCGCACGGCGACCGGATCGATGTCCGCGGCGTGCAGTTCGGGACCGTCGAGCGCCGCGGCGAGCGCGGCGCCGAGCGCGCCCGAGCCGCAGCACAGGTCCACCACCAGGGCGGCACCGCGCCCGAGTGCGACGGCTTGGTCGACGAGGAACTCGGTGCGGCGGCGGGGCACGAAGACGCCCGGCTCCACGGCGACCCGCAGTCCGTGGAACTCGGCCCAGCCGAGGACCAGTTCGAGGGGCAGGCCCGCGACGCGCCGGTCGACCATGGCGGCGGCCTCGTCGGTAGTGCGGGCGGTGGCGAGAATCAACTCGGCCTCGTCCTCGGCGAAGACACAGCCGGCGGAACGGAGCGTGAGAACAACGTGGGGGAGCGAAACTGGTGGCATGGAGCCGGGAAGCCTTCCGGTTGACCGAAGGGCACCCTCGCGGTCACCTACCGGCGGTGATCCACGCTGTCGTGAGGCGAGAGCACCCGAGCCGACACAGCGGTAATGGGTCTCACCTCCTCGGCCACGACCGGCCGGGGCGATCCGGGCCGGGACGGTCACCTTAGCAGGAGGGACTGCGCTGCCGACGGGTTCCTCCCGCCCAGGCGGACTCCTGCACCCCCTCCTTCGAGTTGTACAGTGCAACTTGAAGTGCGAGGAGGTCCCGTGAAGGCAGCCCAGAGCTCCGGCGAGACCACCGCCGCGGACCGCGGCGCCGGTTCGGGCGAGGCGGAAGCGGCCCTGGAGGCCATTCACCGCGAGATGACGGCGTTCGCCCGCCGCGCCCGCGCCTCGGCGGGACGGATGCATCCGGAACTGTCGCTGGTCTCGTACACGTTGCTCGGACACCTGGAGGAGAGCGGCGGCTGCCGCGCCACCGACCTGGCCGCGCACTACGCCCTCGACAAGTCCACCGTCAGCCGGCAGGTCACCGCGCTGGAACGGGCCGGGCTGATCGGGCGGCAGCCCGACCCGCACGACCACCGGGTGCAGGTGCTGCGTCTGACCGACGCGGGGACGCGGATCCTGGCGCAGGTCACCGAGAGCCGCCGCGAGGCCTTCCGGGAACGCCTCGCGGGCTGGCCGGAGGCGGACCTGGAACGCTTCGCGACGTATCTGACGCGGTACAACAAGGCGGCGGGCACCGTAGTCGACGGACCGTCCGCGAAACCGGCCGGCTGACCGGCGCTCCGCGGACGGGCGGACTCTTCGGCGCGCTGCCGGTCCCCTCCTCAGATCCCCACGGCCTGCTCGTCCCCCGCGTGCTGCGGAACCCGCGCCGAGAGGAACTTGGTGGCGCGGCGCAGCCGGAAGCCGAGGGACTCGTAGAGCCGGATGGCGTCCGTGTTGCCCGCGCCGGTGTGCAGGAACGGGGTCTCGCCGCGCTCGCGGATGCCGTGCGCGACCGCCAGGATCAGCCGGGTGGCCAGCCCCCGGCCCCGGAATTCAGGGGCGGTGCACACGGCGCTGATCTCGGTCCAGCCCGGCGGGTGCAGCCTCTCGCCCGCCATGGCGACCAGGGCGCCGTCCCGCCGGATACCGAGGTAGGTGCCCAGTTCGATGGTGCGCGGCAGAAACGGGCCGGGCCGGGTGCGCTCCACCAGGTCCAGCATCTCGGGCACGTCGGCCGCGGTAAGCCGTACGGCCTCCGGATCGGGCGCGGCGGCAAGTCCGTCGTCGACGAGCTGTACTCCGTCGATGGCGAAGGTGATCTCCCAGCCCGCCGGGAGCTGCCCGCGGAAACCGGGGATCGGGGCCTCCGCGCCGGGGCCTGCGAGCGCCGCGAGGTCGGCCCAGTCGTCGGCGTCGGGCTCATCGGGCAGGCCCACCCATGGCGACACGTCGTGCAGGTAGCGCAGGACGCGGCCGCGGCGCTCGGCGAAGTGGGCGTGCGGGCCGGTCAGCGAGGCGAGCGCGGGGTTGTCGAGGACGTGCCGTTCCGTACTCATGCGGCGACCTCGATCACGACCTTGCCGCGGACGTGACCGTCCTCGACGGCGCGTAGCGCCTCACCGGCCCGTTCGAGCGGGAAGGTCAGGGTGACGTACGGCATCAGCTCCCCGTCGCCCACCATGCGCGCCAGCTCCTCGAGCACGGACGCGGTCCGGGCCCGGATGACACGCGCGCCGCCCAGCCGCTCCACGTCCTGGGCCGGCGCCCCGGCGGTGATCAGTTTCGAGCGGTCGGCCGTCAGAGTCGCCACCTCTGCCAGCACATCGCCGCCGACCAGGTCGAACACACCGTCTACGCCGTCGGGAGCGGCCGCCCGCACCCGCGCCGCCAGGTCCGGACCCGGCGGGACGTGCACGGCTCCGAGCTGCTCCACGAAGTCCTTCTTGCCCTCGCTCGCCGTGCCGATCACGCGCAGCCCGAGGGCGCGGGCGATCTGCACGGCAGCAACACCCACTCCCCCGCCGGCGCCGGTGACCAGCAAGGTCGCGCCCCGGGGCAGGCCGAGCTGGCGGATCCCGTCGTACGCGGTGGCGGCGGCGACCGGCAGGACCGCCGCGTCCGCGAAGGGCAGCCCGTCCGGCACCTGCGCGGTCACCGCGGCCTGGAGCAGGGCGTACTCGGCGTAGCCTCCGGCCACGGTGTTGCCGAAGACCGCGTCACCGACGGCGAAGCCGGTCACGCCCTCGCCCACCTCCTTCACGACGCCTGCGGCCTCGCTGCCGAACACCAGCGGGAACGCGGGTGCGCCCGTCTCGCCGGGACGGCGGTAGCCCGAGCGCAGCTTCCAGTCGATCGGGTTGACGCCCGCCGCGCGTACCGCCACAAGCAGTTGTCCCGGGCCCGGGCTCGGCCGGTCCACCTCGATGAACGCCTCGGTCTCCGGACCGCCGTACCGCGTGTACGCGTACGCCTTGGGCATGTCCCGTCTCACTCTCCTTCGCTGTCGCCGGACCACCCGTCGCGGAAGCCACCGATGCCGGCCACTACACGGCAAGGAAGATCACGGACCGGCTATTCCCGGGCCTGCGGAGAGTTCATACGGCCGCAATGTTCTGGCTCGACGGGACGGGAAGCAGGGCACCCGGGTGCACACGGCCGAAGGCGTGGGCATCGATCACACACGGCTGCGGGCCTGGTCCGGACGGTTCGGAGGCACGCTTCGTGCTCGAACGCCCCGGCCGACACGAGCCCTGGTTTCGGGGCCAGATGGCCGGGAGCCTCGCCCGGGAGGAGAATTGGCGTAAAAGCCGTTTCATGTCGAAAGCATCCCGGGCCGCGTACGCACGCGGCCCTGAGCGGCCGTCCGTCGCCCGGAGGTCGGCGGACACGGCCGGGTACACGGCATCACCCGGTGCCGGGCGCGGGAGGCGCCCGGACCGACGCCGTGCGGGTGCGGACCGGGGTGTCTGACGGCCCGGCCCCGGGTGGCGGGCGGATGCGCCGCGCCGCCGTCGGCGGTGTCCCGCCGAGGGGTTCTTCGTTGCCGGGGGCGGGGACGCGGGTGCCAGAGGCCCGCGCGGGGAACGGCCGGGCCCTCCACGAGCGGGACGTGGCGGCAAGGAGGTCGACATGCGAACCCGGGTGCGCGGCTGGCGCTGGCGACGCAATCCGCTGCGCCGCCGGTCCGATGTGATCGAGGCGTGGACGGCCCTGCTCGTCGCCGTACTGCTGTGCGTCGGGGCGCCGCTCGCCGGTACGGTCGCGGCCTGGACGGCGTACGACGACGCGCACTCGACCCAGGTGAGCCAGCGCGCCCAGCGCCATAAGGTGTCCGCGGTGCTCGTCGAGGACGCCCCGAGCGCTGCTCCCTCGACGCAGGGCACCAGGCAGCCCCTGTACGACGTGAAGGTGCGCTGGAAGGAACCCGGCAGGGGCACGCGCACCACGGTGGCCCAGGTCCCCGCGGGCTCGCGGCGCGGCGAACGGACCGATGTGTGGCTGGACGCCAGGGACCATGGCGTCGCCGCCCCGCCGAGTGACGCGGCGGTGTGGCAGCACGCCCTGACGTCGGGTGTCTGGGCCGCGAGCGGAGCAGCCGGAGCCGTCCTCCTGGCCCGCGCCGTGAACCGCCGGGTCGCCGAACGCCACCGCATGGCGGAGTGGGAGGCCGAGTGGGCCCGGACGGGTCCCGACTGGGGGCGGCGCACGGCATGACGGGCCTTGCCCCTCCCGGGACGCGATCGAGGTCTGGCGTGGGCTGCCACGACGACCGTACGGTGTGATCATCTCGATCATCCGTGCTCCTGTCGTCAAAGGTGGTCCCTCATGGCCCTGTTCGACCTGCCGCCCGACGAACTCCGCGCATACCGCAGCGCCTCGGTCGAACCGGCTGACTTCGACGCGTTCTGGACGAAGACGCTGCAGGAGGCCCGCGAGCACGAACTGGACGCCCGCTTCGAGCCGGTCGACACCGGTCTCAAAACGCTCCAGGTGTACGACGTGACGTTCGCCGGCTTCGGCGGCCATCCGGTCAAGGGTTGGCTGACCGTTCCGGCATCCGTGGACGGGCCGTTGCCCACGGTGGTGGAGTTCGTCGGCTACGGCGGCGGACGCGGCCTTCCGCATGTGCATCTGCTGTGGGCGTCGGCGGGCTTCGCTCACTTCGTGATGGACACACGGGGGCAGGGCAGCGCATGGGGCGGCGGCGGAACACCCGACCCGGTCGGCAGCGCTCCGGCCTTTCCCGGGTTCATGACGCGCGGCGTCGAGGACCCGGAGACGTACTACTACCGCCGGCTGTTCACGGACGGCGTGCGTGCCGTCGAGGCGGCCCGTGCGCACCCGTTGACCGACGCCTCCCGCACCGCGGCCGTCGGGATCAGCCAAGGGGGCGGCATCACGCTCGCGGTCGGCGGTCTCGTACCGGATCTGGTGGCGGTCGCCCCGGACGTGCCCTTCCTGTGCGACTTCCCGCGCGCCACGACGCTCACGGACCGGCAGCCGTACCGGGAGATCGGCAACTACCTCAAGACCCACCGCGGCCGCACCGAGCGGGTGATGCGGACACTGTCGTACTTCGACGGTGTGCACTTCGCCGCCCGCGGCCGGGCTCCCGCGCTGTTCTCGGCCGCGCTGGAGGACCAGACCTGCCCCCCGTCCACGGTGTTCGCCGCCTTCAACGCGTGGGCGCACGACGACAAGAAGGTCGAGGTCTACGACTTCAACGACCACGAGGGCGGCGGCCCCTACCAGGAAGCGGTCAAACTGCGCTGGCTGGCGGCCCGTTTCTGACGAGCCGCGAGGAGACGCCGAGCCGGGCCCGTCCACGGGACCGGGGGCACACCCGTGGTGAACGTCGCCGCGTCACGGGTCCTGCGGGGCGCCACGGGCCGGATTCGGCCGATCTCCCGGACCGCCCTTCCCTGGTGGTTTAGACCAATGCTAGATCTGGTCGCGTACTGATCCCGCACGGCTACGTCTTGTCACCAGGAGGCGCGGACATGGCCCGCTCCACCCGACCCGACCACCCTCGACCCCGCCCGCAGGAGGAGCCGCTCTACTGGCGGATCGCCACCCAGCTGCTCGGCGAGTTGCGCGACGGCGTCATCCCGCCGGGCGAACGGCTCCCCGGCGAACGGCAGTTGGCGGCGCACTTCGGCGTCAGCCGGGAGACCGTACGCCAGGCCCTGCAGATGCTGCGCCGCGGAGGGCTGGTCGCCACGGACCGGCGCGGCAGTCACGCGGTGCTGTCCGGCGCCACGGCCGACCACGTCCCCTCGCTGGCGTTCCCGGTGGGGGCGCAGGACGCGGATCCCGCCCGGGCGACCGTCAGCTGGGAGGTCCCCTCCCCCGAGCACGCCCGGGCGCTCGGCCTCGCGCCTCGGCGGCCCACCCTCGTGCACCGGTACGCGTCGGCGGCGGCGGACGGTTCCGGGACACGGTCGGCCGTCACCTCGTTCTCCCCGGTCGCGGTCACCGAGGTGCCCGAGCTGGCCCGCTACCGCGACCGGGCGGACGGGCGGGCCGCCGCCGAGCTGTGGCGCGCCTACGACTGGATGCGCACGGCGGGACTGACCCTGCACCACCGCGACGCGATCACCCCGCTGCCGCCGACCGTGCGGGTGACACGCCATGTGCACGACCAGTGGGACCGGCCGCTGGAGATCACCGAACTCGTGGTGGAGGCCCAACGCGACGCCTTGGTCTACGAGTTCACGCTGCCGGCGGCCGGCTGACCGCACGGAACCGCCGCCCCCGGACCTGATCGAGAGCCACGACCAGGACATCGACGTCGGAATGGAGCAACTGGGCGGCGTCCTGGCACATCCCGGCTGGTCCCTGGAGAAGCTCTGCTCGCCAGTGATCGAGACGCTGCCCACGCGGGCGGGCACCGCGTGACGACGTCACCCTGCTCCTGGCCCGGACCCACGCACTCGGCTCGGGCGCGACCGCGTGCTGGGACCTGCCCTGCGACCCCACGGCCGTCACTGCGCTCGGACCTGCGGTGTACCACTGTCCCGCGTGGCCACGATCAGCCTGCAGCGCGGGCTGCCGTCGGGCCTTCGGCCGAAGCCGGGCAGCGGCCCATGGGCCACGGTGAAACCGGCACGCGCCAGCTCACGGCGGACGTCACCGAAGCGGAACGTCCGGTAGTACATGACGAACGGCGGCCGCCGGACGGCGTTGCGCACCCGCATCACGGTGTCGAAGCCGAGCAGCGCCCAGTACCAGGGCGAAACCGGTCCTGGCGGGGCCCCGATCGGGAACACGAACCGGCCGCCCGGCCGCAGCACCGAGTGGACCTGCGCGAACAGTCCGGGCAACTCGCGTGGCAGAAAGTGGCCGAACGCCCCGAAGCTCACGGCCAGGTCGAAGACCGGGCCGAACGGCAGGGCGCGGGCGTCGGCACGCACCCAGTCGACGCGCGGCGAGCCGCCCGAGGACACCTGCTCGCGTCCGACGGCCAGCATCCCGGCGCTGAAGTCGACGCCGGTGACGCTCTCACGGCAGACGGAGCGCAGCACCTCCATCCCCGCGCCGGTACCGCAGCACAGATCGAGTCCGCGCTCGAACGGACCGAGATGCGCCAGTGCCACTTCGACCGCTTCGAGAACGGGGTCCGGGGTGCGGAATGGGGTGTGGTCGAACTTGGGCGCGAGCAGGTCGTAGCCGCGCTCGACCGAGGACAGCGCCTGAACGGCCAGCTCGCGGAGGGTGGGACCGTGCGGGGAGAACATCACGGCCAGCTTAGGCGCAGCGGGGCGCACGGGGACCCGATCACCCCGGATCGTTCGGACCGGATCGACTTCGTTCAAGGGGCGACGGACGGCGACGAGGCCGCGCGTGCTCCCGTATGGTCCCCTCCATGACCACGTTCCGTCCCGCCCCCGCCTGGCTGGCCGACGCTGTCTTCTACCAGATCTATCCGCAGTCGTTCGCCGACTCCGACGGCGACGGCATCGGCGACCTCAACGGGATCGCCGAGCGCCTCGACCACCTCGCGTGGCTGGGCGTCGACACCGTGTGGCTCAACCGTTCCTAGTCAGTGAGCAGGAGTGGGTCTTGGACCCATGTGTGGTCACTGCGGACATCCCGAACGGTTTTGGGTGTCCTGGTCGCCCGCTTTCGCTCCGCGTC
>NZ_JBSFJX010000229.1:0-11807 GCF_053598275.1 Streptomyces sp. NPDC001156
GTCTGACCAGCCGCTGCAGCTCAAGCCCAGTCACTTTCACCCAAGCCCCGAGCAGGCACCGGCATGCCCTCGGCTGCTGTGATTTTCCGGCCAGAGGAGCAGCAGGGAGCGTGCGGTCGGGGGCTGAGGCGCCGTCGGCCGCCCGGACGCGCGGAGCGGCCATCGCCCGGCCTGGCTCGAGCCGGACCGGCCGGATGTCTCAGTCGGGCGCAGCGCGCGAAGCGTCACGGTCGGGCTTGGTCGGCTCCGACCCGGCGGTCGCCGGTGCCGGAAGCCTCTTGGCCGGACGGCGACTGCGGAGCAGCAGTCGTCTTGCGGGACGCTCCACCGCCTCGTACAGGACCCAGGACAGGCCGAGTGACACGGTGAACGCGACGGCGGTGGCGGCCAGGGCCCCGAGCAGGCCGAAGCGCGGCGAGGTGCCGAGCAGATCGGTGCCTGCCCGCAGGACCAGCAGGTGGACCATGTAGAAGGCGAACGAGAGTTCGCCCAGCCGTACCATCCGCCGGTTGCGCCACAGCGAGGGCAGGTCGTGCAGGTCCGCGACCGCGGCTGCCGGGATGAGCAGAGCGAAGCCGACGATGGTGCAGGTCGTGGCCGGGTACCCGGCGGTGACCTGCGGGACGAAGAAGTAGCCGATGAGGGCCAGCGCAAGAGAGGCCTCAAGGCCGGGGCCACGCCAGCGGCCGAGAAGCACCAGCCGGGCGACGGCGGCACCGAGGACGAACTCGGGCAGTCGAGCGGCGGGGAAGGAATTCAGCGGCTGGCCCAGCGTGTCGTGCGCGTCCGCCCAGGCCAGGGCAAGTACCGCCAGCACCGATCCGCCGGCCACGGCCGCCGCTCCCCGGGTGCCGACGCGGCGCAGCAGAAGGACCAGCAGCGGGAAGGCCGCGTAGAAGAAGGCCTCGCAGGTCAGCGACCAGCTGACCGGGTTCAGCGTCTGCCACCACGGGCGCCACCAGGAATGCACCAGAAGCACATTGGCCAGTGCCTGAGTCGGTGTCGGTCTCGCCTGATGGGCCAGCGTGTAGGCCATGAACAGGGCGATCACGACGGTGGCCAGATGGATCGGGTAGATACGGGCGAAGCGCCGCCGCCAGAAGGCGAGGGCACGGTCGTTCGGCCGCACCGACCACATCAGTACGAATCCGGACAGCACGAAGAAGAACGACACCCCGTTCGCTCCGGCCCCGAACGCCCACGTCATGATGTGGTCGCCGGTGCCTGAGAAGTAGCCGAAATTGCGCACGTGCAGTCCGAAGACCAGCAGCGCGGCCACCCACCGCAGTCCGGTGAGGGACGGCAACACGGGCACCGGCGGAGGAGCCTTGGCGCGGGTCGCGGTGGCCGACGGGTCGCGCACCGCCTTGGTCGCCGTCGTCATCGAGTCACCTGCCTGGGGGCGTTTGTGCATGACATGGAGGGGCACCTTGCCCGCTCGCCGTTTTTCAATCCGGTCCCGTAGGCAATGTCACACTGGCGTGGACGAGTACCGAAGCTGCACGTCGGCGTTTCTCCAAAGGTCCGAAAAGGGCCGGGCGGCCGGTGCCCGCTGTGGACCCGGTCCGGCCGGACCGCGCACGGGGCGGGTCCGGCACATGACCAGCGGCGGGGGAGTCTCGGGGGATCCGCTGCGGACGGACCGGGCCGTGCCCGTGACGAAACCGGTTCGGCGGAATCCGCTACTCCTCAGTTGGCGGCGGAGGCGAGCATGTCCAGGGAGACCTGCCACAGACGGGCGGCGCTCCGCTCGTCCAGGGCGTAGCCGGCCACGCCGCGGCGAAGACCGGGCTGGTGCGGGCCGGCCTCGTTACAGTCCTCGAAGTACCTGCCGGTGACGCCTGCCACCAATGGGGATGCGGCGAGCAGAACAGATGTGGTGGCGTCCTGCTCGATGTTCTTCACGGACACCCCGGAGTTCTTGCCGGGCTCGAAGGAGGCCGGGGCGTTGGTCGGGGTGCCGATGTTCCGGGCGAGGTTGGTCTCGGCGATGCGCCCCGGGTTGAGCGCGTTGACGCTGATGCCGTCGTCGGCCCAGCGCTTCGCCGCCTCCACCGCGAACAGGATGTTCGCCGTCTTGGACCGGCTGTAGGCGGCCCAGGCGTCGTACGGGTCCCGTTCGAAATGGATGTCGTCGAAGCGGACGTCCCCGATGATGTGCCCCACCGAACTGACGACGACGCGTGCGCCGCCGGCCGCCTTCAGCGCGTCGTGCAGACCGGTCGTCAAAGCGAAGTGCCCGAGGTGGTTGGTGGCGAACTGGAGTTCCCACCCCTCGGCGGTACGCGCGGAACCAACGTCTCCGATGCCGTCCTCGACGCCGTCGCACGCGCGCTGGGACTGAGCGGCGACGGACGCAGTCATCTGTTCGCTCTGGCGAGGCCGACCCGGCGCCGGCCTCGTCCGCTGCCGCCACAACGGGTGCGCCCCGCGCTGTACCGGCTCCTGGACAAGCTGACCGACGTACCGGCGCTGGTCATCGGCCGCCGCACCGACGTCCTGGCCACCAATCGCCTGTTCCGGGCCCTGTACACGGACTTCGACGCGCTGCCCCGGCGAGAGCGCAACATGGCGCGGTTCATCTTCCTCGACGATGCCGCCGGCAGCCTCTACGACGACTGGGAGGGCATCGCCCGCTCGAGCGTCGCCGCCCTCCACCTCTACGCCGGTCAGCACCCGCACGACCCGCAGCTCGCCGAGCTCGTCGGTGAACTGTCGCTGAAAGACACCGATTTCCGGACCTGGTGGGCCGATCACGACATCAAGCGCCGTACGTACGGAACCAAGCACTTCCACCATCCGCTGGTCGGCGACCTGACCCTGGACTACGAAGCGCTGGCCGTCACCGGCGACCCGGACCAGATCCTCGGCCTCTACACCGCTGAACCCGGCAGCGCGTCCGAAGAGGCTCTGGGCCTCCTCGCGAGCTGGAGCGGCGAACCACTGGGGGACCCGCACCCGGCCGCCTGACGACCGCGCCCGTCGACCTGCGGACCCACGCGAAGCCCTGAGCAGGCGGCGGGGCCCCGAGCGCCGTCGGCGCCCGGAGCCGGCCAATGGCGCCTCCGGACGCCGGAGCGTCCGACTCGGCCTCGCCGACCGCGGTTCACAACACACGCTGCCGGCGCCCGAGCCAGGTCTGTGCGACGACCACGACCGCCAGGAACGCGCCGCTGACGACCTGTTGGTAGGCGGAGTCCAGGGAGCCGATCTGGTTGATCACGTTCTGGATCACCTTCAGCAGGGCCACGCCGACGAGTGAGCCGCTGATGAAACCGAACCCGCCGGTGAGCAGAGTGCCGCCGATGACGACCGCCGAGATCGCCTCGAGTTCCATCCCGGAGCCGAGGATCGTCACACCCGAGACGAGCCATGCCGCGTTCAGGGCCCCGGCGAGGCCCGCGCACAGTCCCGACAGGGTGTAGACGGCGACCTTCGTCCGGGCCACCGGCGCGCCCATCAGTGCGGCCGCGTCCTCGTTGCCGCCGACCGCGTACACATACTGGCCGAAGCGGGTGCGTCTGAGGACCACGGCGCCCAGTACGAACAGGACCACGGTGATCCACACCGGCACACCGATCCCGAGCAACGAGCCCTGCCCGAGCTCGGCGAAGAACGAGTCCTTGTCGACGAGGTACGTCCGTGACCCCTCGTCGGTGAGCGCCAGCAGCACACCGCGCGCGCCGAGCATGGCGGCCAGCGTGACGATGAACGGTGCCAGTCCCGAACGGGCGATCAGGAGTCCGTTGACCAGACCGATCAGTCCGCACACCGCCAGGGGCAGCAGCAGCGCGACCGCGGTGCCGTACTGCGAGCCCCACGCGGCGAGGACCCCGCCGAGGGCGAACAGCGAACCCACCGACAGGTCGATCCCGCCGGTGACGATCACGAAGGTCATGCCGAGGGCGACCACGGCGAGGAAGGCCGACGACAGCGCCATGTTCTCCAGGTTGTCGCCGGTGAGGAACGTGTCGAAGCTCAGCGACGCGGCGACCATCGCGATCACGAGGGTGACCAGGGCGCCGTGCTGCTGAGCCAGCGCGCTCAGGCGTTCCGAGCGGCTCGCGCCCAGCGGGTCGTCGTCGACGAGGGTCGCGGCGGTCTTGGTGCGCATGGTGGTTTCCCCGGTATCCGTGGTCATCGCTTCCCCCGCTCGCGTGCCGCGTAGACGGCGCCGACGATCACTACGGCCTGCGCGATCTGCGTCCAGGACGGCGGCAGGTCGTGCTTGATGAGCGTGGTGGTGAGCAGTTGGATGAGGACGGCGCCCGCGGCTGTGCCGCCGATGCGGACGCGTCCACCGCTGAGCGGAGTACCGCCGACCACCACGGCGGTGATGGCGGACAGCTCCATCAGCGTTCCCAGCGAGGTGGGGTCGCTCGCCGTGAGCCGGGCCGTGGCCAGTACCCCCGCGATCGCGGCCAGCGCGCCGGAGCAGACGTACACCACGATGAGGACCCGGCGGACGGGAAGTCCGGCGAGGCGGGCCGCCGGCCGGCTGTCACCGATGGCCAGCAGTTGCCGGCCGAACGTGGAGCGGCGGACGACGAAGGCCACGATCACCGCGAGCGCGGCGGCGATCAGGACGAGGTACGGGACGCCCAGCACGTCGCCGGAGCCGAGGGCCGCCATACCGGGATCGTGGACGTCCTTGAGCTGGGGGAGCAGGACGAGTGCGAGACCTCGGGCGGCCACCATCAGCGCCAGCGTGGCGACGATCGGCTGGACCCCGACGAAGGCGATCAGCGTTCCGTTGGCGATGCCGACCACGACGCCGCCGCCGACCGCGAGCAGCCCGGCCGCCCAGGGCCCGTACCCCAGGTAGAGCGAGATCAGCGAGGTGGACAGGGCCATCACCGAGCCCACCGAGAGGTCGACGCCCTCGGTGCCGATCGCCAGCGCCATGCCCAGAGCGACGATCAGCACGGGGGCGACCTGGACGGCCTGGGTGCGGAAGTTCTCGGCGGAGGCGAAGTGGGGGGTGAAGACGAAGTTGAACAGCAGCAGAACCACGACACCGCCGTAGACGCCGTAGGTCTGCAGCAGGCGCAGCAGCCGGTCGCGGTCCACCGTGACGCCGGCGAGGGTGAGGTCAGCCATCGTGGCCTCCGGAGGGTACCGCGGCGATCGCGCGCATCAGCTCGTCCTCGGTGACGGCGTCGCCGGTGAGTTCGCGTACGACCGCGCCGTCCTTGAGGACCACCACGCGGTCGCTGCCCTCGATCAGTTCCTCGGTGTCGGAGGAGATCAGCAGCACCGCGAGGCCGTCGTCGGCGAGTTCGTCGACGAGCGCCTGCACCTCGGCCTTGGCGCCGACGTCGATGCCGCGCGTCGGTTCGTCCCGCAGCAGCACCTTGGGGTGCAGGGCGAGCCATCGGGCCAGCAGTACCTTCTGCTGGTTGCCGCCGGACAGTTCGCCGACCTTCTGATGGGGGCCGGCGGCCTTGATACGCAGCCGTGTCATGAAGGTGTCGACGATCCGGTCGATACGGGCGTCGTCCACCAGACCGAAGCGCGACAGCGCCGGCAGCGCGGCGAGCGCGATGTTCTCCCGCACCGACAGACCCGGCACGATGCCCTCGGCCTTGCGGTCCTCGGTCAGCAGGCTGATACCGGCGCGGATCGCGGCCGCGGTGGAGCCGCCGCGCACCGGCACCCCGGCCACGACGACCCGGCCCCCGTCGACGGGGAGGGCACCGGCGATGGCCTTCGCGGTCTCGCTGCGCCCCGAGCCGAGCAGGCCGCTGAGGCCGACGACCTCACCGGGACGCAGCGCGAGCGACACTTCGTTCACCTTGTGGCGTACCGTCAGTTTCCTGGCCTCGAGCACCGGTTCGTCAGCGGCGTCGTGGGATCCGGTGAACTTCGTCAGTCCCTCCTTGCGCACCTCGCCGATCTCCCGCCCGAGCATCAGCGCCACCAGACGCAGCCGGTCGAGGTCGGCCAGCCGTCCGGTGTGGACCACACGGCCGTCGCGCAGCACGGTGACCGCGTCGCAGATCTCGTACAGCTCGTCCAGACGGTGGCTGACGTAGATCACCGCGATGCCGCGTTCCCGGAGCGTGCGGATCACCCCGAACAGGGTGCTCACCTCCCGGGGTTCCAGCGAGGAGGTGGGCTCGTCCATGACCACGACCCGGGCGTCGATGGCCACCGTGCGGATGAGCGCGACCATCTGCTGTGCGCCGACGCCCAGTTCACGCAAGGGCCGGCGCACGTCCACGCGGATACCGAGGGCCCGCAGGGTCTCGTCCGCCTCACGGTGCATGCGCCGGAAGTCGATCAGGCCGAGCCGGCCGCGCGGCTCGCGGCCGAGGAAGAGGTTGCGGGCCACACTCATCAGCGGGACGAGGTTGACCTCCTGGTAGATGGTGGAGATGCCCGCCTGTTGCGCCTGCAGGGGAGTGGCGAAGCGGACGGGGGTGCCGTCGAAGGTCACCTCGCCGGCGTCGGGCTGGTGCACGCCGGTGAGCACCTTGATCAGCGTCGACTTGCCCGCGCCGTTCTCGCCGACCAGGGCGTGCACCTCCCCGGCGCGAGCGGTGAAGTCCACGTCGGACAGCGCCCGTACGCCGGGGAAGGTCTTGCACAGACCGGTGACCGTCAGCATCTCAGAAGGCCTTGCCCAAGTCGGACTTGGCGTTGGCCTCGGTGTAGGAGCTGTCCTGGATGACGATGTCCTGGGCCACCTCCTGGCCCTGGGTGAAGGTGTCCAGGGTTTGGAAGGCCAGCGGCCCGAAGCGGGGGTTGGACTCGATCACGCCGTCGATCCAGCCGTCCACGATGCCCTGCACGGCGTTTCGGGTGCCGTCGATGGTCACGATCTTCACATCGCCAGGCTTCTTGCCCGCGCCCTTGAGCGCGTTGACGGCGCCGAGGCCCATCTCGTCGTTCTCGGCGTAGATGCCCTTGATCCCCGGTTTGGACTGGATCAGGTTCTCGGTGACCGACTGGCCCTTCTCGCGTGCGAAGTCGCCGGTCTGCCGGAAGACGATCTTGAGGCCGGGTGCCTTCTCCTTGATCCGGTCCTCGAAGCCCTTGGTGCGCTCGGTGGTGACGTTGTTGCCCGCCGCGCCGAGGAGGATGGCGATCTCGCCCTTGCCGCCGGTCGCCGCGATCATCTGGTCGGCGGCCCGCTTGCCCTGCTCGATGAAGTCGGAGCCGATGAAGCTCACATAGTCCTTGCAGGCGGCGGCGTTTATCTTGCGGTCGATGGTCACGATGGGGATGTGCTTGGCGGCCGCGGCGCGCAGCACCGGTTCCCAGCCGTCGGAGTTGAGAGGGGCGATGACCAGCAGGTCGGCGCCCTTGGCGATCAGGTCCTGTACGTCGCTGATCTGCTTGGAGAACTGCGACTGGGCGTTGCGGTGAGGAGTTTGACGCCCCGCTTCTGGGCCTCGGCCTTGATGGACGCCGTCTCGGCGATACGGAACGGGTTGGCCTCCTTCTCGGACTGGGAGAAGCCGACGGTCGCGGACTTCAGATCCAGTTTCCGGCCGCCGTAGGCGTCGACCGTGCAGGTCGGCCCGGACCCGCCGCTCGGAGAGGCGACGACCTGGCCGGAGTCCTGCTGCTGCGAGGCGGTCTTGTCGTTGCCGGAGTCGTCTTCGGACTTGGTGCATCCCGTCATGAGCGCCAGGCCCGTGATGAGGCCGGTGGCGAGCAGCGTCCGTGCGGAGGCGCGACGCAGTGGTGCGGTGTGCTTCATCTGAGTTCCCCAAACGGCGTTGCCCCGGCGCTGAGAGCGCTCACGGGGAAGGGCGGCTCTTGCGGTCAACTCGGTGTGCACGGCGTTCAGGGGAGGTTTTTACATCGTTGAAAGGCGACTGTAAAGCCCGCCGCCCGAGATTCCGGTACGGCGGTCTGCGCCTCCGTCAGCGTCGTCCGAGGGTGCTCTCCCGCTCCACCAGCCGGAATTCCGCGGTGAGTTCGCGCCCACCCGGCTCTTCGCGTCCCGACAGGCTGCGCAGCAGAGAAGCCACCGCCATACGGGCGATGGCCTGCTTGTCCGGTGAGATCGTGGTCAGGGACACGGCACCGAAACGGCCTTCGGCGATGTCGTCGAAGCCCACCACGGCCACGTCCCACGGCACCCGCAGGCCTCGCTCGTGCAGCACCCGCATCGCCCCGATCGCGATCAGGTCGTTGAGCGCGAAAACGGCGTCGGGACGTATGCCCGAGTCGAGCAACTGGGCCATGGCCCGGGCGCCGTCGTCCCGGTCCCAGCCGCCGACCGGCACCACCAGGTCGTCCGGGGCCGGCACACCCGCCGCCGCGAGCTCCTCGCGCCAGCCGACGAGCCGCAGATGGGCCGGGCGGTTCGGGGAGTCGGTACGGGCGCCGAGGTAGGCGATGCGGGTGCGGCCACGGCCGAGCAGATGACGGACGGCGGCGCGCGCGGCGGCCACGTTGTCGATCGCGATGTGGTCGTGCGGAGCGTCGTATTCGCGCTCGCCGAGCAGGACCAGCGGCACATCGTCGGAGCGCCCCTGGAGGTCCTCGGCCTCCAGCTCGAGCGGGCTCAGGATGAGCCCGTCGATCACCCGGGCCCGGAAACCCTGGCTGACCAGCACTTCCTGCTCCCGTCTGCCACCTGTGTGGTCGAGCAGGACCGTGAACTCGTGCTCGGCGGCCGCGTCGATCACCGCGCCGGCCAGCTCCGCGAAGTAGGGATTGCCGAGTTCGGGGACGGCAAGCGCGATGAAGCCCGTGCGGCCCTTGCGCAGGTGTCGCGCGGTCAGGTTCGGCCGGTACCCCAGTTCGTCGATGGCCGCCTGGACGCGGGCCCGCATCGCCGGTGTGATGTGCGGATAGTTGTTCACCACGTTGGACACGGTCTTGATCGAGACGCCGGCCCGCGCGGCCACGTCCTTCAGGCTGACCCGCAAGAGATCTCCTCGGCATCGGTGGGAGCTCCGCAAGCCGGAGCTTTGTCATGGCCCTGGACAGCGGCCGGGAGCCGTGCTCTCATGCCAACTGCCGTGCTTCCAACGTTGTACAGACTGAAGCAGTGAGCCGCCACCCTTCCTCAGCCAAGGAGGATCCGTGCGCATCAGATCCCTGCGACACCGCCTGTCCCTGCTGCTCGCGGCCGCGCTGGCCGTCGCCGGCCTCGCCGCGACGCCGACCGCCACGGCAGCCACGACGCCGGCGAACGAGACCATCGAGGTCCACGGCCTCAAGGGCGAGTACTACACCCAATCCGCCCCTGGTGCCTTCGACTTCGCCCAACTCAAAGCCACCGGATTCGACCCGCAACTCGACTTCGCATCCCTGGAGTCCCGCCTCGCCTCGGCCACCGGGCAGTCGGACGACGTGAGCGTCCGCTGGACCGGCCGCATCGTCCCGGAGACGACGGGCCCCACCACGTTCTCCATCATCGGCGACAACGGATTCCGCCTCTGGGTCGACGGCAAACTCGTGATCGACCACTGGGTCGACGACTGGGACCGCGAACAGACTGGCACTCCCGTCGAGTTGACCGCGGGCAAGGCCTACGACATCAAGGTCGAGTACTTCGAGCATTACGGGGGCTCCAACCTCCATGTGCGCTGGACGCCGCCCGGCGGGACCAAGACGGCCATTCCGCAGTCGGCGTTCCTGCTGCCCGAGGGGTACGACTACGACGGCGCCATCGCCACCACCGTCCTGCGTGACGGCCGCACTCTCCAGCTCGACTTCGCCCAGGCGGTGGCCAAGCCCGACGCCGGGCTCACCGACCATCTCGACGCCGTCATCGGTGGCGCCACCTGGCCGCTGGGCACCGTCCGGCAAAACCCCGCCGACCCCGCGTCCCTGCTCGTCTCGCTGAAGCAACCCGTCGTCGGCAACAGGACCGGCACCGCACCGGGCCTGGCGGACGTCCGTTACGACGGCAAGGGCGGTCTGACGGACAGGAGTGGCAACGCTGTCAGCGCGTTCTGGAGCAGCGGCGCCAACCACTCGACCTACGAGCTGCGCACCAAGTGGGCCGACGACGTCACCCCGGCCAACGCCCATCGCGAGTACCCAAGGCCCCAGCTCACCCGCGACGCCTGGCAGAACCTCAACGGCAGCTGGCAGTTCGCTGCGGCGAAGGCGGGGGAGCAGCCGCCCGTGGGACGCGACCTCGGCGAGCGCATCCTCGTTCCGTACCCCGTCGAGTCCCAGCTCTCGGGCATCGAACGACACGAGGACCGGATGTGGTACCGCCGCACCTTCACCGTGCCCGCCGACTGGAAGATCGGTGACGGCAAGCGGCTGCAACTGAACTTCGGCGCCGTCGACTGGCAGGCGGAGGTCTACGTCAACGGCACCATGGTCGCCGAACACAAGGGCGGCTACGACAAGTTCAGTGCCGACGTCACTGACGCCCTCAAGCCCGGCCGTACCCAGGAGCTGATCGTCGGCGTCTACGACCCGACGGACGCCGCCGGCGGTGAGAATCCGCCGCTCGGCAAGCAGCGCCTGGACCCCAGCGGTATCTGGTACACCCCGTCCTCGGGTATCTGGCAGACGGTGTGGCTGGAGCCCGTCGCCACCGACCACGTCGACCAGTTGAAGCTGACCCCCGATGTCGACAGCGGCACGCTCACCGTCGAGCCGCAGGGGGTACGCGACGGCGTCCAGGTCACCGCGACCGCGTACGCCGGCAAGCGCAAGGTCGCCACCGCCACCGGCCGCACCGGCGAGCCCCTCACTCTGGAGATCCCGCACGCCCGCCTGTGGTCACCCGACGACCCGTTCCTCTACGACCTGAAGGTCAACGTGGGCGACGACCGGGTCGGCAGCTACTTCGGCATGCGCTCCATCGCGGTGCAGAACATCAACGGCGTGCCGCGCACGGTCCTCAACGGCAAGCCGGTCTTCATGATGGCCACCCTCGACCAGGGGTTCTGGCCCGACGGACTGCACACCGCGCCCAGCGACGAGGCACTCGCGTACGACCTGAGGATGCACAAGAAGATGGGCTTCAACGCGGTCCGCAAGCACATCAAGGCCGAACCCGATCGCTGGTTCTACTGGGCCGACCGGCTCGGTCTGCTCGTGTGGCAGGACATGCCCGCGATGACAGCGGGGGTGAACCCGTCCGCCACGGCGCGCGCCGAATACGAGCGTGAGATGAAGGAGATGATCGACGAGCACATCAGCAGCCCGGCGGTCGTGATGTGGGTGGTCTTCAACGAGGGCTGGGGCCAGTACGACGTCGGCCGCATCGCCTCCCAGGCCAAGTCCTGGGACCCCACCCGCCTGGTCAACAACATGTCGGGCCTCAACCTCGGGGCCGACGGCGGAGCCGGCGACATCATGGACGAGCACGGCTATCCGAGCGCGGCCCTGCCGCCGCACCCCGATGGTCGCAGAGCCCTGGTCAGCGGTGAGTACGGTGGTCTGGGTCTTGCGGTACCGGGCCACGCATGGTCGGTGCAGCAGTCGTACGTCGACGTGGACCCCACCACTTACACCGACGACTACCTGCAGAAGCTGTCCGAAGTGCACGCATTGGCCTGCCGTGGTGACAACGGCGCGGTGTACACGCAGATCTCGGACGTCGAGGGCGAGCTCAACGGCCTGATGACGTACGACCGCAAGGTGATCAAGCCCGACGTGGGGCGCCTGAAGGCGGCCCACCAGGCGCTGATCGACGACGCGTCACGGGCGGTGCCGGCGGGGTGCGCCTGACGAGCGATGTCGGTGGGGTGCGTCTGACACCCAGGCAGGACCGGCCTGCGCCTCCCCGCTGGGCCCCCTGCCCCCGCCCCCAGCCGTGACGGTCCCGGGCCGGGTCGGCTCGCTGTTTCGACGCAAGGACGAGGGCGTCGACCAGC
>NZ_JBSFJX010000230.1:0-11793 GCF_053598275.1 Streptomyces sp. NPDC001156
TGTTCCGTTGGCCCACGCTGGAATTCACACGGCCACCAGCCGAGGGAAGTGATCGGCATGATGTGGTACGACGGCGGATGGGGCTGGGGCGGCTGGTTCGCCATGGCGGTGTTCATGGTGCTGTTCTGGGCCCTGATCATCGCCGGAGTCATCGCGCTTGTGCGCTACCTCACCGGCACTCAGCACCATCAGCAGTCGGGCTCGCGACCGCTCTCCAGCGAACCGCGATGGGGGAGCCGGCGAGCTGAGGACCTGCTTGCCGAACGGTTCGCCCGCGGGGAAATCGACGACGACGAGTACAGACGCCGTCTCACCCTGCTTCGGGAGCACCGGTGAGTGCGGACCACCACCGGGGGATGTGGCTGTTTATCGCCGCGGCAGCCGCCGCGTTGGTGCTGGGCGTCTCCACGACGGCCCTCCTGGCCGCCACGGGCGCCTTCCGCACCACGGCACCCGCGTCCTGGCGGCACGGCACGCAGGGCACACGGTGTACTACACCCACGCTGGCGGGCCGCGTGGTGGATGTGACCATGGACGACATGGGCCGCATGATGGGCGGTCCACACGGGCCCACCCCCGTGGGGGGCCGTCCCGGCCGGCACGGTATGGGCATGATGCGCCTGGTAGCCCACCCGGCAACGGTTCCGGCCGGAAAGGTGACACTGCGGGTGGTCAACGCGGGATCACTCACGCATGAGGTGCTGGTGCTGCCGCTGCCAGCGGGCCGGGCGACAGGAGAACGCGTCGTTGTCGCCAACGGGCGAGTCTCCGAGACAGGCAGCCTCGGTGAAGCCTCGCGCAGCTGCGGCGCGGGCACCGGGGACGGCATCATCCCCCGCGCGACAGGCTGGACCACGGTGACGCTGCGCCCCGGACGCTACGAGCTGCTGTGCAACTACCCCGGCCACTACGCCGCCGGCATGTACACCGAGCTCGACGTGGCTCGATAACTACGGCTGAGCCCTGGACGGGGAGGTTGGCCAACCCGGTCGACGCAGCGGCTTTTGGAGCGCAGCTGCTTTGGATCGAGTGATCATGGCCCATTACGCTGGCCCGCGGATCGGGCAGGTCGGGGAGAAGAGCGCCTATCCGGAGGCGAGGGCGGCCGCGCTGGTCGAGTGCGGCACCCACGCGGGTTTCGCAGCCGAAGCCGGACCGCCGGCCGGCCATGAAACCGAGCTGGCCCAGCGCCTGTTCACGGAGCTGAGGCCGGACATGCTGGTCCTGGCCGACCGGGGCTTTCACGGCTTCGACTTGTGGCGGGCCACCACGGCGACAGGCGCCGATCTGCTGTGGCGGGTCAAGATTGATGCCGTGCTGCCGGTGCGGGCCCGCGTCATCCCACGCAGCCAGGTCCGTAGTCGTCCAATGACGGGACGTGGATAGTCTGGTCCGCGGTAGCGTTCCGGGTCCGTCGGCCTATTACGCCTCGGGCCAGAACTGGGCGGCGTAACGCTCCACTCCGTCCACGGCCCCTTAATCGGCCAATTCGGCAAGCGCTTCTCGTCCCGTGCACACCACACGCACCGACCAGGCCCCCGGACCGTCCGACAGTTGAATCTCGTCCAGCATCGGGCCAGCGGTCATCGACCTCGCCTCAAGCTTTCCTGACGAGCAGAAGATGCGCGTCGTGGCAGTTCCATCCCATTTCCGGAAGGAACGGCAGGCTCGGCGTCCCACACCTCGACGGCTAGAGCAGCGGTGTGAGTGTACCCTGCACTTGTGAAGTCCAGGCGCCCAGGGTGCGAGGCAGGAAAGACTCCGTGCTGGAAGCCGTCGGGAAACTGCACGAGCATTTGCCGCTCGTCCCAATCTTGCAGCGCAAAGCCGCCGTGATCGACTTCCACCGGATACTCCTGCCGGCTAACAAGCTCAGCCAATCCCTGTCCTCATACGGTGCGCCAGGACATCGCACCCAGCATGGCCGATCGCGGCGCTGGCCCCACCGGAGAAGCTGATCTCGGGCCCAGCATTGTACCGTCCATGGCGTTGCGCTATGACGCGTATGGGCTGGCCCGGGGCCGTCCCCCTGGCGGACGCCGGGAGCGCCACCCTTGTGGCGCCCGGTCGAAGGCCGGAAGGTCGGAAAGTGGCGCGGTCGACCTGCCACCCTCGCGGCAAAGGGTCTGGTGCATCATGGCCGACCACCGCACCTATGGCGCCAGCACCCACACCGCCAGCGAGTTTGTCCGGCTCGAAGGACAGGAGAAGGCCGCATGAATCACCATGACGCCACGCAGGAGGAGCCGCCCGAGCACCTCCGATTCTGGGCCTACCTGAGCAAGCTGGAGCAGGTGACGGAGGCCGATGAGGTCGACTTGGTCAGCGAGGTTCTCACCGATCCGGACCAGACGATGGCCCAGTCCGCCGTCCTGAGGCACCTGGACCGCCGAGCTACCGACCTCCACTTCGGCTCCGCCTACGACCCCTGGGTCGAGAAGATGACCCAGGCCACGACGCGTTATCCGTTCCTGACCCAGCGCCTGCGCGAATGGTGCCTCTTCCGAGCCATCACGCTGGGGCAGCTGTGGCGTCCGGACGCCTTGCTCGAGTCATCCAACTGGCTCCAGCTCAAAACGGCCGAAGCGACCAGTACCGCCGCCCTCGAAATCCTCGCCGACCGGGGTCGCACCAAGCGGATCCGCAACACCGCCCGGATGAGCTTGTTCCGGCAGAATCGACGCTGATCTGCAGTCGACTCACCCACAAGTCCTGACTATTGCTCGCGTGAGTTCGTCCGCCCCCTCTGGGTGGCCACCGCTGACAGCCCGCGGTGCACCGCTTCCGGCGTACCGTGCGCTTGAGTAGCCCGCAGCTGGGCGAGCCGATCCTCCAGCGTGGGGCTGAGAGGTTTTGTCGCGCGGCCTTCGCCGGCGACAGGAGCAACGCGTGCCGACCGCGGCACTTGAAGGCTGCCGCCACGTCGCCTTCAGCCAAGGGTTCCCAGACGCGCCGGCCTGGTCGTGCCGTGCACCCGCCGTGCGTGGGCGGCGTAGCGGCGGCGCCCGATGACCGGTACCAGCAGGCGGACAGGCAGCGGCGCGTGGGCAAGTACCGCCTTGATGACCGCCGGGTCCCCCTCATACATGGCCATGCCGAAAGCCAGCGGCAGTTCCTTTTTGGGGATCGCCGCCATGCCGTGTTCGCCGAGCTCTCTCCACTCTGCGGCAGTGACATGCCTCTCAGCCATTGGCAGTATCCGCTTCTCTTCGGTTGCCATGTATTCCAGGAGCACGGTCAGGAGCATCTCGAAGGCGCCGGCGAGTTCCTCGCCGCCCCGCCCGCTGGACTTCCACTCGGGGAGGAGCTCGATCGCCTGGGCATGGGCCTGGTCGATGGCGTGGTGCTGCTCCTCCATGATGGGCACGATGAACACGGCCTCCTCGCCTCCCCGTTGGAGGAGCTTGGGCCACAGGAAGAGGTCCTCACCTTCATGATGTGTGTGCAGAATCCGGCACACGAGCTCTGCATGCGCTCCTATGACTTCGGCGCGTACGGCGTCGCCTGGAGCGACGTCCCGGATCAGCTGCGGAAGCAACCGAAACTCACGGCGCAATGCAGCATGGGCCATGTACATGTCCCGGACATCAGCCATGGGTACGTCGACGGTCGAAGTCACAGCCATTCCTCGAATTCATAGGGCAACCTCACCGGCACGCCAAGAGCCACCTCCTGGGATGAGGTGGTTGTCGCACCACCGACCGGGTCGCTGTGCGACGGTTTGGGCGAGCGACCGCTTTCCGGTCTTTCTCGGGGAGGAGGTCTGCTCATGCCGGTGCATCACCATGAGGCTGATTCCGGGTTCTTCAGAGCGCAGGACCAACTGCCCGTCGTCGCGGACCATTCCATCAGGGCGTCCTGTGGGGCAGTGAGAACGATCCTGCTATCTGGCTGCACGATACTGCCGACTTTGTCGGCCTTCCCGCTTCCCGCGAGATGGTCGCGCTCGGTCCCGCTCGCCTGGTGCGGCGTCGCTCGGTGCATCGGCCTGGATTCCCGTGCGCGGGGCTGTCTTGGTCGGTGTCCGCGCAGCCGCCGGAGCCCCCCGAAATCGGCGGAGGTGTGTCGGTTGTGCCGTCGTCGGCACCTGGTGGAACGTGGGCGTGCCGCACCGGATGGACCACAGGATGACGACGGTCGGCGCGGGATACCCGGCGCTGGTGAGGGTGCAGCGGGCGGAGACGGGGTCGTAGACCGCGTACAGGCAGCTCGCTGTGACCTTGGATGCGTCAGCGCCGCGCCGGCTCACGTGGGCGGGCCGTAGCCGGGTCAGAACATGTTCCAGGTGGGTGAGCACTTCCTCCGGTTGGAGGTCGATGTCAGCCAGCGTGCGTACTGCGGCGCGAAGTTCGGCCGCGATGGCGGGCGCGGCGTTCCCGCCTTGGGTGACGGAGCCCGCTACCAGCGCAACGCGGGCGGCCGGCAAGGGTATGACATCGAGCCAGTGGGCTTTGGGCCTGGCTGTGTCGTCGGCCGCTGTGCAGCGGGCGGCAAGTTCCACCGCCGCAGGCTGCGGGAGTAGATCCGGTGGCATATACGTCACCAAGGGCGGAGGCGTGTCGCGGGAGGCAATGTCGGACGTCTGCTTCACATCCGAGCTGAATTGCGCGCTGTCGATGTGTTCGGGCCCCTGTGCAGGGGGGCGGGCACGGCGTTGCAGACGCAGGCGGGCCTGGCAGATGACGAGGCTCAGGCCGAAGGACAACGCAGCCGAGGCGATCACGACCGAGCGGCCTCCTTCCGACACCCCGCGGATCGCGAAGCCGTAGACGGCCACGCTGGCCACCAGCGTCGCAACCCCGATGGTGAGGGTGCGTCGTAGAGGAAGCAGGGCAGCGGATATGAGGGGCGCCAGTACCGAGTAATCGGACCAGCGGACCAAACCACCTGCAGATGCGCTCAGTTGCACCGTGCAGATCGCTCCCAGGTAGACGGCGAGCAGTGAGCTCGGCTGCCAGGGTAGGCGTCGTACAGTGCTCATCCTGGTCACTGTCCCTTTGCGGTTGGCGTGTTGTGCAGGCACGGTGTGTTTGCCGTGTGCGTGAGCACGTTCCACCGCGCTGGGGAGCCGTCGAGTCTTTGGGGACGGCAGCGGAATCGGCTTCGTCGGCGTGTAGGCCATTCATGCCGGCGGCAAGCGGGACCGGCATGCAGGCGCATCAGGTCGGGCTGTTGTGTCCCACGGGTCTTCGAAACGGGCAGGGTAGAGGCTGCAGTGTGGGTCGAGGCTGCCGGGCGATAGTGGTTGTCGCAGCCATCGGTGACCTCTGGTGTAGGTCATGCGGTTGCCTTTGAGGCGTGGGATGAGCGGGCAGGGCGGTGGACGGCCACCATGGCGAGGTCGTCGTTCAGGTGCCCACCTGCATACCTCTTGAGGTCTTGGCCGATCTGCCGCAGGAGGTCGTGTGGGCACCGCCAGGCCCACGTGGCGGCGCGTTCAAGGACGGGATAGAAGCTCCCGGTGGCGTTGCGGGCCTCAATGAGTCCGTCGGTGTAGAGCAGCAACGTGTCGCCGGGAACAAATGCGAAGGTGTCGAGGCGAAAAGCGTCCGCTGTGCTTCCGGCCAGGCCAAGTGGTGAAGCGGGCCGGCTGACGCACAGGAAGGTCATGTGGTCGCGTCTCTTCAGCAGAGGCGGCGGATGCCCGCAGTTGACGATACTGACCGTCTCTTCTGCGTCGGGAAGTTCGACCAGCACAGCGGTGATGAAGCGCTCGGCGCTGTCGGGATCCCTCTCGGCCACCTCGGCCAGGTGCCTGCGGACGCTGCGTTCCAGGGCGGCAGCCAACTGCGGGAGTGTTTCATGCTCGTGGACAGCTTCGCGGAAAGCACCGAGGAGTGCGGAGGCGTCCTCAATGGCGGGCAAACCCTTGCCGCGGACGTCGCCTATGAGGATGCGGTTGCTGCAGTCGGTGCGGGCGGCGGCATACAGGTCGCCGCCCACCAGAGCGTGCTTGGTGGCCGCCCGGTACATCGACGCGATACGCAAAGAGCCCAGTGTGCGGGGGATGGGCCGCAGCAGGACCCGCTGGGCCGCCTCGGACACAACTCGCACCTGCGTGAGTTCCTTCAGATCGCGATCGTGCAGAGCGCGGGCCGCGATGGCAGAACCGGAGACGGCCAGCAGGGCGCCGATGTGTATGGGCATCAGAGGCGAATGCATCAGACCGTCATGCCAGTCGATGAGGACCACTGCCGCACTGGCGGCCAGGGCCATGGCGACCGTGAATCGAGTTCGTGCGACTGCCGCGGTGCAGGTGGGGGCCGCCACAAGGAGTGGCGAGAGGTGAATGGCCATGGGGGCGAAGGATGCCGCAAGGGTGATCGCGGCGATCAGTACGACGGGAAGCGCCACCTGCGTTCGGGTGCCGTCGGGCGGTGGTCGACCGCCATTTGTGAGGCCAGGTCGGAAGCGGCTTTTCCGTCGCTGTGTCAGACGGACCTTGCGGCCGTCGGGAGCCGGCATTGAGACGCTGGTGGCAAGGAATTTCATGGGTGGTCCTGCGAGAGGGTGAAGCGGGAGCGCGCTCTTTGCTCCTGAGGGTCAGCGCGCTGTGGCGGAAGTCATCCCGCCTGTCAGGATCCGCAGAGCGTGTGATGGATCACGGATCCGTCGCCCTTACCGTTTCCTTGACGCTTTCTTGCCGTATTGCGAAAGATGGTTTCCGCTATGCAGAGTCCAATGTGCGACGCGCCGAGGACCTGGTCAAGGCCTAACACGTTAAGAAATCCGAATGTCAGGCCCTGACAATGGCTGACACATTGAGGTGGATCCCCACTGTTGCCGCCTCTGGGGGCGGAATTTCAGCCTCGATCCCTTGGTGTGCAGAGTTTGCTGTGGATCGTGTCGGATGAGCTGTGGGACCGCTTGGAGTCGCTGCTGCCGCAGCGTCGGCGGGTCTGTATCCGGGTCGCACGCTGCTGCCGGACCGGGACGGCTGCACACGGGGATTTAGTGAGAGTACATGGTCAAAGGAACTGGACTCGACTCGAGAATCCAGAGCTCTGGCCCCGAGTCACCTTCCTCGCGGCCCCGGGCTCGAGACTTCCGGCCAGATCAGTCGCCTGCACCTCCGCCATCAAAACCGCCGAAGCGTGCCACCAAAGGCGGCCCGGCCCACTTCGGGCATCGGACCACCCAGCAGCCTGGCAGGAGGGAGAGGCGACACGTGAAATACAGCTAGCAGGAATGCCGACGGGGACGTCCGCCTGAAACGCTGGACACATGCTGCGCTGCATGATCGTCGATGACAGTCCTCGCTTCCTCGAGGCTGCCCGCTGTCTGCTTGAGAGTCAGGGCATTGCAGTGGTGGCAGTGGCATCCGACAGCGCGCAGGCGTTGCGGCAGGCTGAGCACCTTCGGCCAGAGGTGGCACTGGTGGAAATCGATCTAGGTGTCGACAGCGGCCTGGACCTGACCGGCCGGCTGCAGCGCGAGAGCGGCCCGTCCTCTGTGCGGGTTATTTTGATCTCCAACCACGCCGAGGACGAATATGTCGATTTGATCGAGGAGAGCGCCGTGGCGGGCTTCCTGGCGAAAACTGGTTTGTCGGGCGACGCCATTCGTGCTCTGCTCACTGAGGAAGACGAGGATCACCAGGACGGCTCGGTCATCGGGCCTCCAGAAAGGTGATGACCGCCCGGACACGACGGTGATCGTCGTCGGTCTCCGGCAGGTTCAGTTTCGCCAGGATACTGCGCACATGCTTCTCCACCGTTCCTTCGGAGACCCACAGCCGACGAGCGATGCCGGCATTGGAACGGCCCTCGGCCATGAGCTCCAGCACCTCGCGTTCCCGCGCACTGAGCACGGCCAGCGGATCCTCCCTGCGACGGGCGGACACCAACTCCCGCACCAGTGCGGGATCAACCACCGATCCGCCCCTGGCGATCCGCTGCAGCGCCTCCAAGAAGTCCTGCACGTCATTTACGCGGCTCTTAAGCAGGTAACCAATACTGTGGCCACTGTCCAGGAGTTCCAACGCGCGCTCCACCTCGGCATACGCCGATAGGACCAAAATGCCCATGTCAGGGAATTCCTGCCGGATGGTGCGAGCTGCGTCCAGCCCTTCGGTGGCCTGTCCGGGCGGCATCCGGATATCGAGGACGACCAGATCCGGCGTCGCTCCACGGACCATGTCGAGTAGCTGGACGGCGTCGGCGGCCTGCCCCAGCACCGCGCAGCCCGCACGCTGCAGCAGGCTTGCCAGTCCTTCGCGAAGCAGGACATCGTCCTCGGCGAGGACGATCCGCAGATCCGCCATGTCCGGTCCGCTGTCGCTCGGCCCGGCCCCGGTGCCGGACGTCGAGCTTCCTGGCGTCATGCCTACCATTGTCCCTGAGCCTCGTCGGGCGAGCACCCCGTAAGAGGCCCGCACAAACCTGTCGCATCGACAGGGAGGAACCAGTGCGCCCGCTCACCTCCCCTCCCCAGAGAACCGGCGCGAACAGCGGACTGGCGCGCCGCATGATCGTTGTCAGCAGCCTCCTCGTGCTCCTCATCGGCTCGGCCTTCGCCGTCCTGTTTCGCTCGGTTGTCGCGCTGCGCGCCACCCAGCAGCACGCCCAGCAGTCCGAAGAACTGCTTATGGCGGTCAACCAGGTACAGCGCCAGTTCTTCAACCTTGAGACATGCCTGCGGGGTTATGCACTGACCGGGCAGCAGCAGTACAACGTGCGCTGGCAGGCTGCCCAGGCCGCCTTCCCCAAGGAGGCCGGCGCGCTGACACGCCTGGCCGGAAGCAGCCCTGAACAGCGGGCCACGGCGGAGCGGATCCAGCAAACGGGCCTCGCATACATCAAGGAACACTCCACGCATTCGGTGAGCGCCACGAAGTACACCACCGCAATGAGACGCGACGCGGCCACAATCGAACAGGACAACTGGCGCGTGGAGCCAATCCGAGACGAGTTTCACCGCCTCGTGGCCACCGAGCAGACTCTGGCAACGACCCGCGAGGAACGCGCCGCGGCCGCCGCCGACCGGGCGGTCGCCGCAACCGTCGCAGGCCTGACCGGATCGGTAGTGCTCATCACCGGATTCGCGGGCTACACCATTCGAGCAATCGTGCATCCCGTGCGCCAAGCAGCCGCCATGGCCGACCGACTCGCCAACGGGGACCTCACCGCACGTACGCCGGAAACAGGGGTCGGCGAGATCGGGGGGCTGGAGCGCAGCTTCAACCGCATGGCCGACTCACTGCAGGAAAGCCACGCCGAACTGTCCACCTCACGGTCCAGGATCCTCGCCGCCGCCGACCAGGCCCGGCGACGCATCGAACGTGACCTGCATGACGGCGCCCAGCAACAACTGGTGTCGCTCGTGCTGGAACTGAAGGAAGCCCAGAGCGCAACACCTGCGGGCCAACCTGAGCTGAAGGCCAAGATGGTCCGGGCTGCCGACACACTGGTAGGGGTACTGGACAATCTGCGTGAGCTCTCCCACGGTATTCATCCGGCGGTCCTTTCCGAGGGCGGCCTGCCCCCCCGCGCTCAAGGCTCTGGCTCGTCGCTCACCGGTTGCGGTCGACCTCGACGTGGACGCCCCCCAGCGGCTACCCGAGCCGATCGAGGTGGCGGCCTACTACCTCGTCTCGGAGGCGCTCGCCAACACCGCCAAGCATGCCCACGCGTCCTACGTCCAGGTCTGTGCGCGGGCCGGCGACGACGCCCTGTACCTGTCCGTTCACGATGACGGCGTTGGCGGCGCCGCATTAGGGCGTGACTCGGGCCTGGTCGGCCTCGCCGACCGCATCAGAGCCCTGGGCGGGGCCCTTACCCTCAGCAGCCCCGATAGGCAAGGAACCACCTTGCAAGCCTGTCTATCCCTGACGGAGTCATGACCGACGAAATCGCCTTCCGTTCCCATGCTTTGAGGCCGACGAAGGCGTGTCCTCCCGGCGCCGGCCGCCGAGCTTGGCCACGCTAGGACTGTTTCCGGACAGGGCGGTCAGCGCCTTCACACGGATCCGTCCTGGCCATCTGTGTCGGCGTGATGCCGAGACGCTCGACGGCGTGCTGCAGCGCATCGATGGTCTCCAGCACACCGCGGGCGTCGCCCGGCACGAGCCCGCCCTCGCCGCACCATGCCTACGGCTTCGGCTCCTGTCAGAAGCAGCTCCGTCAACTACCGCTCCGCCGGAAGACGACAACGGTGGTCGCAGTGGAACGCTACAGGCGGGTATGCGGGGGGATGCTGAGCCGGGACGGTACCGTTGGCTGACGACGCCCTGTCAGGAATCAAATGGTGGAAGCGCAGCACTTTGAGAACCATGGGGTGCTCCGCCAGCAGGGTCAGCGAGCCCCCGGCCTCGCGGATTCGGCGCGCGGCAGTTGCCACAGGACGTGCTCCCGCACAATCAAGGAAGGTGACTTGCCTCAGGTCTATGACGACTTCGGGTTGAGTGCCGCTGCTGGCGGCGGTAAAGATGGCGTCAGTGTGGACGACGGTAGCGATGTCCAATTCACCGGCAGCAGTCACCACGGTGTGCCGAGGTCCAACAAAGACGGTGCAGGTGGCTGGCATTTTCGATTCCTTTCTCTGCGAGACTGGTATCTATGGGCTCTGAGCTTCGATGCGCTCAGGGAGGAAGACAGAAATAGTCACAGCCATGGCAGTCATATCGACGTCTCAGGGCAGCACGCCGACGGGTTGCAAAGCGGAGCTGAAGACCGGGCAGATGACCGAAGTTGCCCAGGACCGCCATGACGGCGGGCGGTCACCATGAGTCGGGCGCCGCCCGGTTTTCGTTGGGGCATCAGGCCGTTGTGGAGACGTGGTTGCCCACACGCAGGCGAGCGAAGCGGGCCAGCACTTCTCTGTCAGCTGGGTCCCATGACGAAGGCACTGACGCCATCCTTGATCAAAGGACTCCTCACCACCTCACTGGTTGCTTGTCACCTCAGCACGGAGCCCGCATGGGCATGCCGGTGGTAGTCCTCAGCAGCCCGTACACATGCGTCACGACGAGCAGGGCACTGTACGGGCGCCAAATCAACGAGTGCGTCCACGCTATAAACAGAACTGCGGCACGGTCATCCCGGTTAGCCCCCATCCTCTCCCCCTGCCAGTGTTACCGGCCCATGGGTTACTGACTTCGGCTCGTCAGGGTGAAGTGTGCTGAACTCCCTGATCGGCACGAGGTGTTGACGGCAAATCGTGGTGTACGAGGTGCGCGGACGGGGGGCGGTCGACACCAGAGGCACCGCTGGCGCCGGGAGGCGGTGCCGATGCAGGTTGCGGAGATGTTCGCCCAGGACTTCCGGTGGGGGTCGCGCGGCGCCCCGTGGGCGGCGAACCGGTTCTCGATCTAGACGGGCATCTGCGGGCTCGCTTCCTTGATCTCCTCCGAGAGGAGCACGTCCCGCACTGCCGCCTGGGGGCTTGTCCGATGGGGTCGCTCGGAGGTGGCCATCACGACTGAGCCGCGCATGCGGACTCACCCCCAGCACCTCAAGAAGGTTCAATGCCGGAGTGGTGGATTGGGCACAGATGCGTGACTGCTGGTTCGAGGTTGATCGTGTTCCGGAGCTCTTGGAGTGGGTCGAGCGCGGTGACGTCGCAGATGCGTGGAAGGAGCTGGGATGGCGGCTCGTCCTTGAACATGACCTGGTGTCCCCAGCCAGTTTCGCTGCGCTGCCGCGCCTGGTGTGCCTTGCGCCTCGCAGTGCGGAGGCGAGGGCCCTGGCGGGGGAGATTCTCGGCTCTCCCGGCATCGGTGTGGGTCAGCCGGTGCGAGTGGGGGGTCGCTCCCACGGCAGGACGAGGGTGATGGGGCCGCAGGTGAGCATGACC
>NZ_JBSFJX010000231.1:0-11769 GCF_053598275.1 Streptomyces sp. NPDC001156
CGGGCGTCGGTGTGCGGCCCCGCGGGGGGGGGGGGGGGGGGGGGGGGGGGCCCCCAATCATGCAGATTATCGAGGTGACCGGCTTTGCCGTTCGATCCGCTGTGATCACCATGAGGCGGAGAGGGACGCCACTCGAATTCGTGATCTTCCCGATGGTGCACGTGGCTTCGCCGACGTTCTACTCTCAGGTTCGCATCAGGCTCAGGGAATGCGACCTCATAGTCATGGAGGAATTCGAGGGAAGTCGGTCGGGGTGAGTGCCCTCACGCTCGCGTATCGGTTCGCCCCACGCCGGCGGCGTAACGGACTACAGGAGCAGCATGCGGACCTGCTGCTTCCCAAGGACGTGCCGGTCATCAACCCGGATGTGACCGCGGCAGAGGCGATCGCGGACCTGAAGGCGCTGCCGCGGTGGATGTACCTGTTGCTCATGGTCGCGGCACCGGTGATGGGCCTGGTGTTCGCGTTGCGTGGTCCGCGCGCCTTCCTCGATGAGGACCAGGTAGTTGAGGACCTGCCGTCGACGCTGCGGGCGGAGATGATGAAGGCCGACGATCCTGTGGGGCAGGCGATGATGGGTCGGCGCGACCAGCGGCTGCTCGAGGCGCTCGGCGAGATCCACGCGGAACGCAGCGACGAGTCGATCCGCGTGGCCGTCGTCTACGGAGCCGACCACGTCCCGGCGATCGTCTCGGGGCTGAGGGACCGTTACGGGTACCGACCCCGTGAAGCGGAATGGCTTACCGTCCTCATTCCCGCGTAGATCGTCGGGCGAAGCCGTTCTGCGGGGGTCCGGGAGACGGCAAAGCGGACTCCGATCTGCAGGATCGGTTCCTGGGTTCGGCCGCCACGTACTGGTCGCCATGGGGAACCCGTTCCATCCTGAGGCCACCGAGCGCCAGGCTGCCCGAGCCGCCCGGTCACCCATCAAACCGAAACTTTCACGACAACGGCCGCAGTCCTGGGGGTCCGGCGAGGAAGTGGGCTGCTGAGTTGTCGCGATGGGTGGCGATCGCCGGAATCCGACAATCCGGCGATCCTGCCCTGCGCGGGCGGGTTCCAGTGCCGGAGCCGGTGACGGCTGGCGCCCGGCGGAGGCCTGCGACCGAGTCAGATTGCTCCTCGACCCGGAGGCGCGGCAGGACCCCACCTGGCCTGCTGACTTCGGCCTTGCCCACGTGACACCGCTCATCTACGGCTGAAAACAGTCGAATTGGTGTGCCATCTGTGCGCTCCCCGTGTTTGGATGGCGTCAACGCGACGGGAGAGCAAGAGAGTTGACCGTTGTGCCCCCGTCGTCTGCGACCAATACAGGGGGAATAACTTGACAGTGCGAAAGCTTCTCACCACGGGGGCTGTGGGGCTGGGCCTGCTCGTTACGGCCGCTGCGCCATCAGCCGTGGCGGACCAGCCGAGTGACGGAATGCTGCGCGTCACCGTCGGCTCGCCCCGGCACCCGGCGGGCGCGCTCGCCGGCCCGGCCGTCAATGCGACCTGCACCATCAACCGCATCACCGTGAACCGCTTCAGCGAGTGTGAGTGGGTCACCGTCCATCTCGACGTCGTCAAGGTCGTCAACGGGCGTCCGGTCATCGAGGGCACCGCAGACTTCGACGTGAAGCACCAGATGACCCTGAAGACCAACTCCGCCAACTGGAGCGAGAAGTTCAGCATCTCCAAGGCGAGGACCACCGGCCAAGGCAGGGGCGTTGCCGTCAATCTCGCCGCCGCCTCAGGAGGCGGTACCAGGGCCGCCGTTCACTTCCAGCAGGGTCATACCCTCGACAGCGCGGCGAGCGGCACTGTCGGCTACACGACCACCATCGCCCCGAAGAAGATCAACCCCAAGGCGAAGACCACCTACGACTACACCTTCACCAAAGCCGGCTATAGCCCGGGCAGCGTCTCCTACGCCTCCGCCGTGTACCGGTGCGACAACTACTACGGCAGCACCCGAACCAACCGCTCCGGCTGCGCCATACCCCAAGTACCCACCGGCGTGAGCATGGTCGGCCTGGCCCGCATCGACGAAGGAATACGCAAGCTCCGTGCCCGCGGCGGCCACTACGGCGACCCCAACGGTGGCAAGCCCCTGCACTGGATGATCAACAAGACGCAGGAGAACGCCAACAGGACCGCGGTGTGCCCGCGGACCGCACCGCCGGACATGCGGCGCGCCGGCCGCACCTCGTGCGACGAGTACCCCTTCGCTTCCACCAAAGAGGGTGGCACTCACCTTCCTGCCAACCAACGGGAGATCACCTGGGTCAAGACCCAGGAGAACAAGTCCCAGGGCGGACGCATCACCGCATGGCGCGGCCAGATGCACGTCATGGACGGCGACCCGTTCTATGTGATCGCCTGAGCCGCGACTACACTCCCCGCCAAGTCAGACAGGGTGCTCCCTCCCGCTACGCCCGGGAAGGGGCACCCTGCCCCGTTCAAGGAGGCTCCCTCCCCATGCTGGTCAGCGCATCGTCGTTCACCGTCGAGCTCGGCGAAAACGGCTACCTCATCGGCTTCACCGACGACTACGCATACCCCTCCGAGATGCCCTTCGGCTGGCGCTGCAGCCCGGCCACCGACGCCAACGCCGTCGTCCTGACCACCACCGACACAGGCCCCCTCCAAATCACCATCGAGGTCCACGACACCCCGCCGGCACCTGAGACGGGCCGCGAATGGGAGCCCGCGGAGGAACTCAGCCTGCGCACCGACCTCCCCACCCTCTACCTCGCCACCCTCGAACAAGGCGACATCCTGGACGCGTGGCCGGACGAGGAACCTGCCCTCGAGGCCCCGTCGTCCCCTGACAGCCACGACTGGATGCGGATGCGCCTGTACTGCCACGCCGACGACCCCGAACCCGGCATCGGCGACCACGGAGAACGCCACCTCGTCCAACTCTGGCCCGCACCCCAGACACCCCCCATCCACCCCGACATCACCGACGAAGACCGCCAGGCACGCGCCGAATACGCCGCGGACATGGCCACGCCGGTGGAGGACTACACGGTCACCTACACCTCCATGCACGACCGCGAAGAAGACTGACACCTGCTGTGCCGGAGCAAGGCCCCTCTAGCGCGGGAAGATACTGAACTTGAACGCGTGACTTGGCCCGGGGCGTCGCCGCGGTGCAACTGGCCCGGGCCGGGTTCCGGCAGTGACAGGACTTGGTTCTGGTCGCATGCGGCGGCGTGCTGCCACGGCTTACTCGGCCGGCTTGGACTGCTGCTCCTCCGCGGCCAGTGTGGCCGTCTGCTCTGCCGCGCGGGGCGAAGTAGTAGGTCGTACTCGATACTTGTCGCCGGAGCACCCAGCACATGTGGCCTGGACGCCCCGGCGAGTTGATGGGGTCAGCCGAATTCCGGTGACCTGCAGGGCCGTGGTCCAGTGGTTCTTGATGGCGCTGCGGGCGGCGGACAGGGTGATGGTGCCGGCGCAGACGGCGTTCTTGAACTTCGTTTCGACGCAGTCCTTGGAGTGCGCGGTCTTGGGAGCCGGAGTATGGCTCGGGCCACAGGTCGCCGGGGTCACGGGGCGCGCCGGAACTGGCTGGAGGGGTTCGTCGACGAGCCGCGTCCGGGTCGGCCACGCACGGTCGGCGACCAGGAAGTCGAGCAGGTGGTGGTCAACACGCTGGAGCCGCTGCAGCCGAGGACGGGTTTCAGTGCAGTTCCTGCACCTCATCTACTCACACCCGGAATCGTGGGGCGAATAGCCTTGTGCCATGGTCGACGGGCATCGGTTACCGGCTGACGACGCGGATCGAGTACGCAACGGGGCGGCGAACGATGCACCGATTCGCCCGTGGTACCGGGATCCGGCCGTGGTCGTGCCAGCAGTAGTAGCGATTGTCTCGGCGCTCATCGGGCTCGTTCCGTACTTCTTCCCCCAACAGCAGCCCGACAAGTTCAAGAAGTATGTCGACCCCGAGGAGTGCTTGACGATTGCCTGGCCCGGACCTGGCATGGCGGTGCCACAGAAGGTTCGGGCCAGCAAGGACGTGGCTGGGTACGCGATCCTTCGACAGACACCCTGTTGGCGTGCACCGAAATCGCAATCGTCCACCTCGTTCAACCCCGCAGCCGGGATCTCGGTATTGTGCTGGGTCAACGCCGACGACGTCTTCGACACCTCTAAGGTGCCCCGTTACCAGTGGTACTTGGTGGCTGATCCTGCAGACCCGGGCAAGACGATCGGCTGGACGCCCCAGTGGCCCTACGGGGCACCTGCAGAGCCTGTTCCGATATGCGGTCAGCACCCACAGCGGTCGCTGTCGTCTGTCTCCCTTGTCGCTGCCGCTCTCGCAATGATCGCAGTGATATCTCTGATCATCCTGGCAATCAGGCGCAGGCGTCGAAACGTGCCGCATCCCGAAGAGCCGCCTGACACCGATAGTGAACAGCCGTAAATGGCAGCTCAGTGGCGGATCTGCCAGTCGGGGTGCGCCCGCGCGATGCTGAGTGTGCTCAGCCGGGGCGGGTAGGCCTGGCGGGAGACGGGCAGGCCGCGCAAGACGCACTGGCAGATCCTCAGGTGCGTGGATCAGCGAACACCTGCAACGACACCTCGAGCCACGCCTCCACCGCGTCCTGCGATGCGTCCAGTTCGGGGTCGCGAGTTCCGTCCAGGGCGTAGGCCGCGGAAGATGCTGCCGGTACCAGGCAAGGACTGCGCCTGCGCGCTCGGTGGCGGTGTCCCCCCGGTGAGGGTCGCCATCGCTTCTGGCAAGAGACCACCGCCCGCGGACTTCGTGGCGTTGATCACCCGAGCCAACCTGCACCGCTGCCTTGACCGCGTGGGCGGTGGTTCCTGGACCGATGTGACCGGCCCATTGCCCAGCCCCGGTGCCAGCCAGTCGTCCTCGTGGCCGGCGGTAGGTACCCGGCGGGCGGTGGGAGGCCCGAGGGACGACACTGGGACCAGGGGCTGAGACCGGGAGGTACGGATGACGTGCGGCAAACAGGACGATGCCTGTGACGTGATCGTCCTCAGCCGAGGCGCTCGGTCGTGAGCGCCGTACCCGGCGAATCCGGTGCCGGTCGCCGTCCCGTCCTTGCCGGTCAGACCGTCGTGCTGATTGGTGGCAGCGCGGGCATCGGACTCGAGACCGCCCGCCAGGTGCGTGCGGAGGGTGGCCAGGTGGTCCTGGCCGGCCGTGATCCCGAACGGTTGCGGCAGGCCGCGCTCGAACTCCAACCGCTGAGCACAGCGGCGCTGGACGCGACCGACACCGACCGCCTTGAGCAGTTCTTCCGGGAACTGCCCGGCCTGGTCGACCATGTGATGGTCACAGCCGGCGGCCCGGCCTACATGCCCTTGGCGGACATGGACCTCGCCGCCGCCCGCCGTGCGATCGACGAACGCTTCGCCACGACGCTCGGGGTCGCCCTCTACAGCCGTGACAAGGTACGGGCCGGAGGCACGCTGCTGTTCATGGGGGGCACCGGAGCCCGCCGGCCCGGTGTCGGCATGGCCGTCACGTCCGCCCTCACTGCCGCTACGCCCGCGCTCATCGCCAACCTGGCGCTTGAACTGGCGCCCATCCGGGTCAACGTCATCGCCGCCGGATTCGTCGATACCTCCCTGTCCGCCTCGCTGCTCGGCGATCAGCTCGATGCCCGGCGCGAGGAGCTGCGCGCCACGCTGCCCATCCGACGGGTCGTCGGATCGGCCGACGTCGCCGCACTGGCCGTCCACCTCATGTGGAACGAGGCGCTCACCGGCGGAACGTACGACATCGATGGCGGTCAGCAGCTCATCTAGTAGTTCCCCGTCGCGGCTCCTGAGGTCTCGTCATCCGGGTTTTTGCCTCCCAGGAGGCGGTTTCGATCTGCTGCTGAAGGGGCGGGTTCCGCCAGCTACCACCGGTGTGCCCGTGTGAGTCTGGCCCGGATGCAGGCAGGGGCGTCGGGTCGCTCATCGGGGGCCTGCCCCGGGCCGCACCGCCGGGGCCACGCGGTTGGCGCCCGGTTTACGCCCCGGCGGCGTCAGCACCCGGGAACCGCGTCTGCGTGACCATCCGCCCGTGTGACGGTTGTGTCGGTTATGCATGCTTCCACTTCGGGCAGACCGGCTGCCGTAAGCGCCGTCATGTCGCTCCTTCTTCTCCTCGTTGCAGTCCTGAACGGCCCTCCAGCCACCGCCGGCAGTCACGCGCCGCCTGCGGCGGACCCCGATGTGATCCGTGAATGGAACACGATCGCCACCGACACCATCGGCACCAACCTCGGCGCCACCCGCCCCTCGGGCCAGGTGGTCATCTGGCACGGGTTCGTCTCGGCTGCCGTCTACAACGCCGTGGTGGGCATCCAGGGTGACTACGCCCCCTACAAGTGGCAGGTGCGTGGCCCCTCCACCGCGTCGCCCGAGGCGGCCACCGTGGCCGCGGCCCACCGCGTACTGGTCACCTATTTCCCCGCCTCCCAGGCGCCGCTCGATGCCGCCTACGCCAAATCCCTCGCCAGGATCCCCGTGGGCAGCGCCAAGACGCAGGGCGTGGCCTTCGGGGAGCGGGCCGCCGAGCACCTCATCGACCTGCGCGAAGGCGATGGCCGGGGTGCACCAGTGCAGTTCACCGCCCCGCCAGCGCCCGGCGTCTGGCGGCCTTCCCCACCCAGCCACCAGCCCTTTATCGACCCCTGGCTCGGGAGACTGCGCCCGATGCTGCTCACCTCCCCGGCCCAGTTCCGTCCCGGGGTCCCACCCGCGCTGTCCTCGGCCCGCTATGCCCGGGACGTGAACGAGGTGAGGACCATGGGGGCGAAGACCGGGTCGCCCCGCACCGCGTTCCAGACCGAGACCGCTCTGTTCTTCGGGGGCAATCTGGCGGTGCAGATCCAGGGGGCGCTCCGGGACTACACGGCTCGGCACTACCTGGGTATCGCTGAGACGGCACGGCTGTTCGCCGCGGCGAACACCTCGGCCACCGACGCCGTCGTCGCTGCCTGGGACGCCAAACTCCACTACGGACGCTGGCGGCCGATCACCGCCATCCAGCTGGCTGACACCGACGGCAACTCCGCGACCCCGGCCGACCCGCAGTGGCAGCCGCTGCTCGTCACGCCGCCGCACCCCGACTACATCAGCGGCCATGCCGCGGTCGCCGGCGCCGTGACCCAGACCCTGAGCGGACTACTCGGCACCATGCGCCTCGACCTCACCCTCTTCTCCGAGGCCACCGGCACCACACGGCACTACAAATACGCCGACCGGCTCAACGAGGACATGATCAACGCCCGCGTCTGGGCCGGGATCCACTTCCGCTCCGCGGATGTGGCCGGGTGCCAGGCCGGCAGCCGCATCGGCTTCTGGGCGGTCACCCACTACTTCCGCCCGCTGCGTTCGGCGCACGCCTCGCCGACGGCACTTCCCACGTGCCCGCAGACCACTACGCGCTGATGCCCTGACACCTTCCCGGCCAGGACCGTCGGCGGGTGCGTGCCGAAGCGTGCACCCGCCGACGGTCCCGTCCCCGTGCCGGGGAGTGCCACATCAGACACCGTCGCCTTCTTGCCGGCCGGCGGTGTCAGCCCTGTTGAGTGATGCGGTTTACTCGGCCTCGAGTTGGTGGTCGGCCCAGATGTAGCTTTCGGGCAGCAAGTCGGTGATAGGGACCGTTCGGGTGCGGTCGCCTTTGCCGACAATGACCTTGAGGGCGGGGAAGTAGTCGAGAAGCACCTGACGGCACCGGCCGCACGGGGGAACAACCCCGCGGTCGCGATCGCCCACGGCGACGATGGTGTCCAGCTCGTAGGCGCCCTGCGCGGCCGCTGCGCCGACAAGGACCAGCTCAGCGCAGGGGCCTCCCGTGAAGTGGTAGGCGTTCACCGCGGTGATGATCCGGCCGTCCTGGGCGCGGGCAGCTGCTGCCATGGTGTGGTTGTCGCCCCGGCAGCGCGTGCGAGCGACGTGCGCTGCAGCCTGGATGAGTTCGAAGTCGACGTGGTGGGGCTGCGTGGTCATCTTCTCTGCCTTCGTCGGGTGTCAGACGACGTTGACCCGCGTGACCAGGGTGCGCAAGCGAATATCGGCGGTGTGCTTGTTCCGCCCGATGATGCGGTGGCGGATCATGCTGCCCTGCTCCTTGTGGCTGGCGTGGTCGGTGCCGTCCAGCGTGACGTAGCGCAGGGCGGTGAACTGGCCCCTGATGCGACTGGTGACTGAGATTTCTCAACGATGATCATTTCCGGCCCTGTTGTGGAAGAGGACCAGGGTGAGGGCGGCGGTCTATGCTCGCGCCATGACGATCATGTACGAGTGGCGGGGCGACTTCGACAACGCATCTGTCAACGCGCTGCATGCAGTGGGATTCGACCACCGGACCTCGGACGTCGATTGGCTGTCCCGGGTACACAGCCACAGCCTCGGCTGGGTCTGTGCACGCCATGACGGTGACCTCGTCGGCTTCGTGAACGTCGCGTGGGACGGCGGCGTCCATGCGTTCATCCTGGACACCGTGGTTGCGGGGAGGCACCGCCGCTCCGGGATCGGAGTCGGCCTTGTCGCCGAGGCCGCCCGACGTGCCCGTACGGCCCAATGCGAGTGGCTGCACGTCGACTTCGAGGACGACCTGCAGCCGTTCTACTTCGACGCCTGCGGGTTCAAGCCGACGGCCGCGGGCCTCATCGCACTCTGAGCCGGCCACGTCGCCGTACCCCCGCCGTACATAACCGTGAAGCCCTGGTAGGACAGGTCTCTCCACAAGATCACGTCCATACCGACCATTGGTGTCACGTTGGTCACCTATGTTGTCACGCTCGATGTCCCACGCCACGTCGTGGAGCACCTCGCCCAACTACCGGCCGCCCACCGCCATCAGATAGGCACACCGAATGGCTCACGCGCGCGAGGCTTCCCTTGCCGTTCCGGCGATTTCGCTGCTGACTGTCGGCCGTTCGAGGAGTCAGGCGGAGCGGTCGTGGCTGGCTGCCACTTCCAGATCAGCCTACGGCCTTGCGGCGCGCGCGATATGCGGCGACGGTGGTCCGGCTGGCGCAGGCGTTGGAGCAGAACCGCCGGGTGCGGTTGCGGGAGTCATCGACGTAGAAGCGTCCGCAGCCGGCGGCGCGGCAGCGGCCGATCGTCACGGCCGGGTCACCGGAGACGACGTACGCGAGTGCGGCGGCGCAGCTTCGCCCGAGCCAGCTCACGGCGTCTTCGCCGTTCGGAGCGAAGTGCAGGTGCGGAGAGCCTTCGCCGTCATGGTCGTCGACCCGGATCAACGGTGGGTGCTGTTCCAGCAGGGCGTTTACGGCGTCGATCGGCCGAATGTGGGCGGCGGCCTCGACGGCATCGCGCAGCCCGGGCACGAATGCAGCGAGCCGCTCGGCGTCCGGCTCGGCGATCCGGTGCTGGCGGAACATCTCCTGGCGCAGCTCGCTCGGAGGGTCGCCGTTGACGAATTCGACCGCGAGGCGGCTCAGGTTTCCGATGTAGTCGGCGTAGTGCACTTGACCACCTACCTCCCATGCTTGAAGAGTAGGCATCATGACCACTGATGCCACCTACATGATGGACCGTGGACCCGCAGTCGCGCGAATGCTGCACCGCGTGGGCCGGTGGGACGAGGCGCTCGCCGTGCTGCCCACCGACGCGCTCGCGGAGCGGGCCGAGATCCTGGTGGACCGCTACTGGTGGCGGCTGGACGGCGCCGCGGCGGCCGCGGAAGCGGTCAGCGCGCTGTCGCCGGACGACCCCGTGCTCGCTGGATATTTGGGCGCACAGATCCGCTACACCCGGTTGCTGTTCGGCCTGGGCCCACTTCTCGAAGACCTGCAGCAGGCCCGCGAGGCCTTCACCACCGCCACGGCCGACGCCCGACTGGCCGGTTGGTCCACGTTCTGGCTCGGGGTGCTCGCCGACAACATCGACGGCGACAGCGCTGCGGCCCAACCGGCCTACCAGCAGGCACTGAGGCAGGCGCGGGAGCAAGGTGACGCGCTGTTGGAGTCGTACGCCGCACGCCACATCGGTGCTCATCTCCTGGAGCAGGATCGGGAACAGGGCGTCGCCCTGCTGCGCCGGTCCTACCACCTGCGGGCATCCCTCGGTGCCCGTCCGCAGACCGCGGCAGCGGCCCTCACTCTTGCCGGTGAACTGCCTCCCGGAGTCGAGGCCGACCAGCTCCGCGAGACAGCCGGCCTGACTGCCCGTGAGCTGGAACTGACCTGGCTGCTACGCGCGTTCTGACGTTGATTCCCCGGATGGCCCGGCGGCCTTGGGCTCCGGCACGCGCCCTCGCAGCCGCACGTCCCAACGATTCGTCGGCACACCAGCGGACCCCCACCAGCGACACCCACGACCTGCCGCACCCGCAACACCGGACCAGGAGCGCCGTGAAACTGACCCGCCACAGTACATGCTCCTGCACACTCACACACGCTCCTGCACATCCGAAAACGACCGGTTCCCACCCCACCTGGCATCGGATCACAGTGGGCATAAAGTGACAATCCGGCCTAAAGGTAAGGGTTCAGTATGGAAGAAACTAGCCCAATACAGATGGGGTAGCAGACCAGAGTCCCGCCCCCGTTCGACTCCGGATGATCTGATGTGCTCCTTCGCAGTCTCCACACACCGCCCCTCGGAATCGCTGTCCGCCACCCATTTCGCGATCGAGAATGAACGGCTCCAAGCAGAAATGGAGCACCTGAAGCAGGCGGTAACCTCGCACGCCATCGTCGACCAGGCCATAGGCGCCCTGGTTGTTCTCGGACAGGTTCCACCCGAAGAGGCATTTGAAGCCCTGCGGGATGTCTCGCAGCGCACCAATACAAAGCTGCGCGTTGTTGCCGAAGAGGTGTTGCAATTTGCGCTAGGGGGCACTTTGCCGGACCCTCAACTCACCGAACTACGGCGAGCGCTGGCGCGTTAGAGAGGCGAGTGCGTTCGTGCAAGGGGAGGGCCCCCGCCGCCCGAAGGCCACGGGGGATGGGGGCCAGTGGGCGACGAACTCGACGACGTGCGAGGCGACCACTCGGACCGCGCCGGCCGTACGCCACCGCCAACTCTTGACCTCCTCGACTGGAGTCGACGTAGCCGCCGTCGGCGCACACGGCGCCGCCAGTAGCAGCCGCTGCACGTGGAGATCTGGAAGTTCGAGACGCCGACGGCGGGGGCATGCCCATCGGCGAGGATCTTCTCCAGCGCCTTGTAGGTCTCCACGTACAGGTCCCAGGCTGTGGTGGGCCAGTGGATGAGGTAAAGGTCGTCCGCCGCTGGTCGGGCGGCGGAAAGGCAGACGAGGGCCTCGGCTCAAGCCGTGCGGGCCGCCTCACTACGGCCGTCATCCGGCTCCGCATCCGCCGGGCGAACCGTTTCTTCCACTTTCTGCCGCGGCCACTTCTTCGCCACAGCCATCGCAGCAGCCGCACGAGCCAACTGCGCTTGCACCTGGTCGAACGCTCGAGACCGTGACCGCTTTCGTCGGTGACTTCCGCTCATACTCGCACAACGCGCCACCGCGCTGCCCGTAACCGCAATTCCGCCAAATGGAGCAAGCGGATGTACTCACGCCGGTGAGTTCGCCCCTGTGTCCCTTGCGCCAAGCCTGCACACGAGCGTGCCTACCGCTGCCGTCGGCGGGAGCCGGGTTGCCTGACGAAAGGCCCCCGGCCGGTGGGCCCGGCGGGGCCCCTTCGCCCTGCCGGGCCCCAACTGCCCGCCGTGCCAAAGAAGAAAGGAGCGCCCCCGTTTGCGGCGGGGGTGCCTGCGGTCCTGTGTCCGTCCCGCAGTCGGACCCGCGCCGGCCCCGGCTCAGCC
>NZ_JBSFJX010000232.1:0-11759 GCF_053598275.1 Streptomyces sp. NPDC001156
AACGCGGGAGACCAGTGCATCCACCACCGTTCGGGATGCGCCAGTTGACCAGGACTGGGTACAAGACTCACTCCTGCTCACTGACTAGGAACGGTAGGCGTTCCACCGCCACTCATCCGCCCACGGTTTGCGTATCGCGCACCCCGGCCGGCGGCGCCGGCGTCGGCACTCAAGGGCGAGCCTGAGCGTAAGGCCGTGGTCCGGGGATACCCGGCGGCCATGGCGAAGATGCATGTTCCAGGGCGAAAAGCCCATCACAGTGACGAGCAGGCACCGGCCCGTGGTGTGCCGGACCCGGAAGAGGCCGGGCCGGGGCCGGAGGTCGAGGAGTCGGCGCCCGACCGGCCGACAAAGCTGCCCAAGCGGGCGTGGGGCAAGGTGCTGACGGGGAGCTTTCGGGAGTTCAAGGACGACGAACTCACCGACCGGGCCGCCGCGCTGACGTACTACGGGGTCCTGTCGCTGTTCCCGGCACTGCTGGTGCTGATCTCGCTCCTGGGCATCGCCGACAAGTCGGCGACCGACAAGGTACTGGCGAACCTGCGGCATCTCGCTCCGGGATCGGCCAGGGACATCATCACCCGGTCCGTGGAACAGCTGCAGAGCCATGCGGGTACCGGCTCCCTCATGGCGATCGTCGGCCTTGTGCTGGCCGTTTGGTCGGCCTCCGGCTATGTCGCCGCCTTCATCCGCTCGGCGAACGCCGTCTACGACATGCCGGAGGGCCGACCGGTGTGGAAGATCCTGCCGGTGCGCGTGGGCGTGACGATCGTGCTGATGGTGCTGGCTGTAGTCAGCGCGCTGATCGTCGTCTTTACCGGCGGCATCGCGCGTCAGGCGGGAGCCGCGCTCGGTATCGGGGACACCGCGCTGACGGTGTGGTCGGTCGCCAAGTGGCCCGTCCTGGTCGTTCTCGTCACCGTGATGATCGCCATCCTCTACTGGGCGAGCCCCAACGCCAAGGTCAAGGGCTTCCGGTGGGTCACGCCGGGCAGTGTCCTGGCCCTGTTGATCTGGCTGGCCGCGTCCGCCGGTTTCGCGCTGTACGTCGCCAACTTCGCCTCGTACAACAAGACGTACGGCACCATGGCCGGCGTCATCGTCTTCCTCGTTTGGCTGTGGATCAGCAACCTGGCCGTCCTGCTGGGTCTGGAGTTCGACGCGGAGACCGTACGGCAGCGGGCGATCGTCGGCGGCCTCCCCCCGGAGGCGGAGCCGTACACCCAACCGCGCGACACCAGGAACTGGGACGAGGAGGACCTGCGCCGCCTGGGCGAGATCTGAGCTCCGCGGCGGACGCCGGGATGGCGTCGGGCATGGGTTGCCGACCCCGGGATACCCGCTGTCGAAGCGCCCTGGAACCGGTGCGGCAAGGACCCGCTCCCCCGGGCGGCGCCGCCACCGGCGGTCGGCTCACCGGGTCGGGCAGTGGCCCGCGAGTGAGCGTCTCCGTGGCACACGGTCCGGCACCGAGCCGGGCGTCAAACCATCGACACCATGAAAAGGAGGCTTCGGCATGTCGCAGGTCGAGGAGTCCATCGAGGTCAATGTCCCGGTCCGCACGGCGTACAACCAGTGGACCCAGTTCGAGACCTTCCCCGCGTTCATGGACGGCGTGGAACGCATCGAGCAGCGCAGCGACACTCTCACCCACTGGGTGACGAAGATCGGCGGTGTGCAGCGGGAGTTCGACGCGGAGATCACCGAGCAGATCCCCGACGAGCGGGTCGCCTGGACCACCGTGGACGGCGAGGCCAAGCAGGCCGGCGTCGTCACCTTCCACCGCCTGGCCGAGGACCGCACCAAGGTCATGCTGCAGATGGCCTACGAGCCCGAGGGCCTGGCCGAGTCCGTGGGCGACAAGCTCGGCGTCGTGAACCGGCGGGTCACGGGAGACCTCAAGCGGTTCAAGAGCTTCATCGAGCAGCGCGGCGGCGTGGAAACCGGCGCCTGGCGCGGCGAGGTCTGACCTCACCTCGTCGCCCGAGGGGCGGTGCCCTGGACCTCCACCAGGGCACCGCCCCCTTCGGCAGTCGGCCGAGTGCCCATAGTCCGGCGTGGCGTGGGCTGCGTCACACGTGACAGAACGCATGAGCAAGCGCTTAGATAGTGAGTGCGTCAGATGCGTCGTCCCGGGCTGGAGGCCACGTTGTTGTTCACATCCGTCGACGACGTATCCGCGCGCCTCGCCGAGACCGGGTATCTGGCCTCCCCCGCGGTCGCCACGACGGTCTTCCTGGCCGACCGGCTCGGCAAGCCGCTATTGGTGGAGGGCCCGGCGGGGGTCGGCAAGACGGAACTCGCCAAGGCCGTCGCCCAGGTCGCCGGGGCCCAGCTGGTCCGGTTGCAGTGCTACGAAGGCGTCGACGAATCACGGGCGCTGTACGAGTGGAACCACGCCAAGCAACTGCTGCGCATCAGCGCGGGCCGTGACGAGACCTGGGACGAGACGCGTACGGACATCTTCAGCGAGGAGTTCCTGCTGGCGCGTCCCCTGCTGACCGCGATCCGGGGCGACGGGCCGAAGGTCCTGCTGATCGACGAGACCGACAAGGCCGACGTCGAGGTGGAGGGTCTGCTGCTCGAAGTGCTCAGCGACTTCCAGATCACCGTCCCGGAGCTGGGGACGATCACCGCCACGAGCCGTCCGTTCGTCGTGCTCACCTCGAACGCGAGCCGCGAGTTGTCGGAAGCGCTGCGCCGCCGCTGCCTCTTCCTCCACATCGGCTTTCCCGAGGAGGAATTGGAGCGCCGCATCGTCCGGCTGAAGGTGCCGGGCCTCGACCAGGCCCTGACGGAGTCCGTGGTGCGCGTCGTGGGGGCGCTGCGTGCGATGGATCTGCGGAAGGTCCCGTCGGTCGCCGAGACCATCGACTGGGCGCGCACCCTGCTGGCACTCGGGGCCGACACCCTCGACGAGAACGTCGTACGTCACAGCCTCGGAGTGCTGCTCAAGCACCAGGACGACGTGCTCAAGGCGGCCGCCAAGCTCGACCTGGACGCCGTGTGAACTCCCCGGACGCGGGGGTGGCGGAGCGGCTGACGGGGCTCGTCGGCGCGCTCCGCTCGCACGGCCTGCGGATCGGCACCGGCGAGACCGTGGACGCCGCGCGGGCTCTGGAGGCACTCGGCTTGACGGACCGCGAGCTGCTGCGTGAGGGACTGGCCGCCACACTTCTGCACGGGGAGACGCAGCGCCGCGTCTTCGATCCGGTCTTCGACGTGTACTTTCCCAGCCGTGTCGGGACACCGGGCGCAGACGCGACCCCGGACCGGGAAGCACTGCGGGAACGGCTCGCCGCCGCCCTCGCGGCCGGCGACGAGGAGCTGACGGCGCGGTTGGCGACCGAGGCGGTGAGCGGCTTCGGTGGTTACGGCGCTTCACCGGGCTCGGACGGCTGGTCGTCATACCAGACGCTCGACCGGCTGCGCCCGCAGACGCTGCTGGCTCGCGTCCGGGACGCCGTCAGGGCGCAGTCCGGGGCGTCGGGGTTCACCGACCGGCTGCTGGAGGACGAGATCCGCAGGCGCATCGAGGTCTTCCGTGCGCAGGTCGCCGCCGAGGCGCGGCGCCGGGTCGCCGAGCGCCGCGGCAGGGACGAGATCGCCCGGCGCGCGGTCGCCCCGACGCCCGACCGGGTCGACTTCCTCTTCGCCGGACGGGATCAGCTCGCCGAGCTGCGCAGGGTGGTTCAGCCACTCGCCCGCAAGCTGGCCACCCGGCTCGCGGCCCGCCGCCGTCGTGCTGCCCGGGGCACCATCGATCTGCGGCGCACCTTGCGTGCCTCACTGTCGACGGGCGGCGTCCCGATGCATCCCGTACTGCGCCGGCGCCGCCCCGTCCGGCCCGAACTGGTGCTGCTATGCGATGTGTCGGGTTCGGTGTCGGGATTCTCCGACTTCACGATGCTCTTGGTGCAGGCGTTGCACGACCAGTTCAGCAAGGTGCGGGTCTTCGCCTTCGTCAACCGCGTCGACGAGGTCACGGGGCTTCTGGTGCGCGGCGCGGCGGATCCCGGCCATCTCAGTGCCGGAATCCTGTCGCAGGCGGCGGTAACGGGATGGCACGGCAGCAGCGACTACGGTGTCGCGTTCGGAGAGTTCACGGAGCGATACGCCGACGCGGTCGGTTCCCGTACGACCGTATTCGTCCTCGGTGACGCGCGTACGAACATGAGTGACCCGAATCTGCCGGCGGTTCGGCACATCTCCGAACGGGCCCGCCGTGTGTACTGGCTGAACCCCGAGGCACGTTCCCAGTGGGGCGCGGGTGACTCCGCCGCGCCCGACTATGCCGCGCTCGTCGAGATGTACGAGTGCCGCAACGCCCGGCAGCTCAGTGCGCTGGTCTCTCGGCTGCTGCCCGTGTGACCACATCCCGACACGGGCTTCTCCCGGCGTGGTGATGTGGATGCCCCGGACCCGTGTGGACCGGGGCATGACGGACGGTTAGGCGCCTGTCCGCGCCGATCCCCCGCGCAAAATGACTGCCGGTGGAGGCCGTGTTGCGCCGGCGCGGTGTGTCTGCGGACCTGTTTCTGCCGCTCAGCGCGGTCGACGCCGGGGCAGTCGTAACCGGCGCCGAGCGTGCATATCACCCGGCCGGCCGACCTGACGTGCCGTCGGCCATCGTGCCCGGAAGTCTAGACTCCGTGACGGCACCAGCACCTCGCCCGCATTTGTCCGGTACGGGTGGAGCCACCTGCGCGACGGAGGAGGCGTAATGCTGCATCGCTCCGGCCGGACTCGCTGGAGGCGCTTCGCCGCGTTTCTCGTCACGGGCGTCGCCGCCGCGGCGGCACTCTGCATCGGTATGGCCCAAGGAGCGCTGGCCGCGTCGTTCCTCATCTCGGGCCAGCGTTTCCAGGTCGCCGCGAACACACTCAACGCCCGTGGTCTGGCCCTCTATCCCATGGTCGACGTGGCCAGGAAGGGCACGCTCGTGCCGGTCGTGGTTCTGGGGTTCCGGCACGCGAACATCAGCCGGCTGTGCCTGTCCGTGAACCTCTCGATCCCGACACTGGGTACCTACACCCTCTTGCTCACCGGCGGTGACCGCAGCCGGGTCGAGGCGACGAACCTGTTCATCGACGCGACCTCAATCTCGGCCGATCAGGCGAACAGCAACAACATCGACATCGGTGTGGCGGCGGGCTCGATCACGAAGGGGCCGATCAATCCGGGAGACAGAAACTCGCGGTTCTTCGACCCCAACGTCTTCGCCCAGCAGGCCGATTCCATCGACCTCACCAACGTGCGCGTGACCTCGGTCGCGGTAACGGCCGCCACGCTCAACATCCCCGGCCTCGACGTGCAGATCGAACCAGGCAGCCACAACTGCTTCTGACCCCGTGCCGACCCAGCACGGGCACATGCGCGCGTCAACGCCCGCTCACCGCATGTCCTGTCCGTCCCCCCACCACGGAGAGCACACGTGTTGTTTGATCCGTTCGAAACAGGCTCGGGACTACGCGCCACCGTCTCCGGCATCCGGCGCAGATTCTGGGTGTGGCGGGGCGAGCGGCCCTTCTGGGCGGGGCTGTTCACCCTCACGGCGGGACTGCCCATCATGTACTTCCCCTACACGCACCTGAGTCTGCAGGGCATCGCGCTGGCGCTCTCCACCACGTCCGGGGCGGCGTCCCTGGTCATCGGAGTCCTGCTCATGACCCTGGGCATCTCTCTCTGGTTCCACCAGGAGGCCCGTGTGTTCGCCGGGATCGCGACCCTGCTGCTCGCCCTCATCTCGCTTCCCGTTGCGAACTTCGGGGGCCTGTTCTTCGGCCTGATCTTCGGCCTGATCGGTGGTTCCCTGGCCTGCGCCTGGGCTCCACCCACGGGCGCCGACAAACCGCCCTCAGCGCATCCGGCAGCCACCCCCGTACCGGCAGGAAAAGAGCAAGAACGTCCGTGACCCCCGCCGGTCGTGCGCCACGGGCTCGCACGACCGGCGCAGCATCATGGATCCACGGGTGGTCCGTCGTCTGGGTGCCGGCACCGGCGGCTTCTCAGATGTCGGAGTCGATGCCGGTGATCACCGACGGCCCCAGGGGGGCACTGGCTTCGTCCAGCCCCGCGGCACGCAGAGCGGAACCCGCGAGGTGCTGGGCGTCCTGCTCGGCGTGGGGTCCGCTGTCCGCCTCGACGGTGAGGCGCATGGTGAAGGTGTTGTCCTCGTTCACGGTGAGGATGTCGAGGTCCTCCTCGTTCCCCTTCTGGGTGTGGTGCGGATCGGCCGGGCGCAGCGCCTGGACCAGGTCGGCTCTCGTACCGGGTGCGATGGGGCCGGTGAAGGTGCCGGGCACGGTGATCACGTACGTCGTCATGTCGCTCCCTCGTTCGGCTCTTACACCGCGTACCCAGTTTCCGGCCTCGGCCACGTCGCCCGGGGGCAGCCCGTAACCGGTCATCGCGAACGCGGGGCGGCGCCGTGCCCGCCGAAGGGGCCGGCGGCAGCCCGTCGACACCCCGGTCGGGCAGTCGGCCCGACGGCGCAGCGAACAGCCCGTCGACCCGGTCGGGGGCTGGAGCGAGACCGGGCGCCGAGGAGTGGAGCCGGGCTGTTCCCTCGCATGCGCCTCGAGCCGGTCCCGCTCCGATGCGATGCCGCGCCGCTACGCCGTGCGGTGCTGCTCGCGGGCCTCGCGAGCCCACCGGCCGAGGACGGGGACACAGGACTCGGCGAAGTACTCGTAGTCCGCGGCGGTGTTGTAGACATGGGCGGACAGCCGCATGTATCCGATGCCGTCGAAGCTGGTGAAGGCGGCTTCCACGTCCAGTTCTCCGGCCACCCGGTCACGCAGCGCGTCGGCCGCGACGCGGGATGTGCCCAGACCGTCCGGCAGCCGCACCAGCCGCATGCCGGGGACGGGCATACCGACGTCGACGGTGCCGCCGATCCCGGTCAGGTCGGCGAACGCGGTGCCGATCACGTGCGCGGCGTAGTCGGCCAGCTCGTCCATGTACTGGCGGGCGGCCTGCCAGCCCCAGGTGCGCTCGACGAAGTCCAGCGCTGTCGGTGCCGCCAGGTAGGCGGTGGCATCCAGGGTGCCCTGCTGGTCGAAGCGGTCGGGGTAGGGATCGGCGGCACCCCAGGAGTCGATCAGGGGGTAGAGGCTGTCGCGCAGCGGCCCCCGGGCGATCAGCGCCGCGGTGCCGCGCGGCGCGCAGCCCCATTTGTGCAGGTTGCCGACCCAGAAGTCACAGCTGACGCCGGCGAGGGGCGCGGCAAGCAGACCGGGCGCGTGCGCGCCGTCCACGAGCAGCGGTATCCCCCGCTGCCGGGCCACCTCGCCGATCCGGTCCACCGGCATCAGGCGGGCGGTGGCCGACGTGATGTGGTCGAGGACGACGAGGTCGGTGGCCTCCCCGATCTCCGCGATCACGGCCGCGTACGCCTGCTCCTCGCCCGCGTCCAGCGGCACCCGGGCGGTGCGGACCCGGCCGCCCCAGCGGCGCGCCAGCCGCTCGGCGCCCATGGTGACAGCACCGTAGCCGTGGTCGGTGACGACGACCTCCCCGCCACGGCTCCGCTCGAGTCCCGCGAACACGACGCTGGCGCCGGCGCTCGCGTTCGGCACCAGCGCGAGATCGTCGGCGGACACACCGAGAAAGGCAGCGAGCTCGCACCGGGTCTCGGCGATCCGCTGCGGCTGCGCGGGGAACCAGACCACGGGTGAGCGTTCCATCTCGGCGCGCAGTTCCTGCTGCCGTCCCTGTGCCACAAGGGGGACCGCGCCGAACGAACCGTGGTTCAGGTGCTTCAGGGCGGGATCCAGCGACCACGCCTCGGCGGCAGGCCTGCCGTCGGCCAGTAGCAGGGGGTGCGGCGCGGTGGTGACCTCGGTCCCGCTCACTTGACTCCCGATCCTTCGAGCCGGAACGTCCGATGCGGTGCACCGGACTCTTCCAGAGAGACGTATGACGACCTGGGGATCCTGTCATCGCCATTTCCCTGGACGCAAGCGACTGAAGTGGAACTTCATCGGACGACCCCTGCTCGACCCGCCCAAGACATCTGATGACTCGCTACAGTGCCGAGAGGCTCCGGCGACGACGTCGCAGCCCCTCAGGGGCGCGAGCCGCAGCCCACAGAGCGGCGAGAGGAGCGGGATGTCCGCAGTCGAGAAGGCGTTCCACGGGCTACGGCACATGATCGCGACGGGGCGTCTCGGCCCGGGTGAACGCATTCCGCCCGAAGGCGAGCTGTGTGAGGAGCTGGGCGTCTCACGAGGGTCCCTGCGCGAAGCCGTACGGATGCTCGCCGCCCTGGGGGTGATCGAGCCGCGCCACGGATCGGGCACGTACGTCTCCCAACTGCGGCCCGAGGACGTCATCGGCAGTCTCACGCTGACCTTCGAGCTCCTCCCCCTGACCGGCCTGCTGGAGGTCTACGAGATCCGGCGGGTACTGGAGGCGCACGTCGCGGCGCAGGCTGCCGCACGCAGCACGCCGGAAACAGTGCGTGGGCTCTACTCGCTCATCGAGGCGATGGAGGCCACCGACGACCCCGCCGAGGCCGCCGAACTCGACCACCGCTTCCACGCGGAGATCGCCCGGATCGGCGGCAATCCCACCCTGGCGTCCCTGCTGTCGGTCTTCCGCGCCCGCTCGGGCAAGTACCGGGTCTTCACGCTCCCCGAGGGCCCTCGGCTGCGCAGCAAGAGCGACCAGGACCACCGCGTCCTGGCCGATGCCATCGCCGACCGCGACCCCGTCGCTGCCGCAGGCGCCGCGCAGGCCCACGTCGCCCAGACGGAGCGCTGGTTGCGCGCATTCACGCCCTCCGTGGAGGACGACGACGTCCGCGACTGACGGCTGCGTCGGCCGCTCCGCGGGCGGAACGAGGTACGCGACTGAGTACGCATACGGATGGCATGGCGCGGCGACGCCGCAGCACGATGCTCCATATGACGGATCTTTCCGCAGAGACGGCCAGACGGACGCGCCGCACCGTTATCGCCTTCCTCGTGGTGACCGCTGTGCTCCTGCTCCCGCTGTTCGGCTGGCTCTGGTACGCCGCCGAGGATGCGCTCCGGCGCAAGAGCACCACCGACTGGGTCGCCAATCACCGGGCCAAGGAACCGCTGGTGCACGCCGCCCTGCTGCTCTGCGGCGCTCCGCTGGCCGGAGCCGTGTGCGGCTGGACCGGAGCCACGGTGCTGGGCCGTCGCACCGGCGTGCCTGCCGCCGCGGGCGCCATGCTCGGCGCGATCGGGCTCTGGGTATTCGGCCTCGTGGCGATTGTCATCGCCTTCAGGAACGCCACGTTCGACTTTTGAGGCGACCGCACCGCGGCTGTTCCTCGTGTCGGATCGCAAAGTCCGCGCAAGGCGCCCCCCGGGGGATGTCGCGGGCGTCGTGCGACAGCCCGCGACACCCCGAGGCCGGGATCGTTCCGGCCGTGTGAAGGGTGAGACCGTAACGGCTCAGGATCTCGTTCACCGGCTGGAACCACGTCTCACCGCCGGAGCTGCAGTTGCCACAGCCGCCGGAGGTGACGCCCTGCGCCTGGTCGCCGCGGATGAAGGAGCCCCCGGAGTCGCCCGGTTCGGCGCACACGTTCGTCTTCGTCATCTCGTGCACGGCGCCCTGGCTGTAGTCGACGGTCTCGTTCTTGGCCGACACCGTGCCGCAGTGCCAGAAGGTGGTCTCCGCCGGACAGTCGACCCGGCGGATCGTCACGCCCCGGCGAGCAGAGGGTTGATGTCGTCGCCTTTGCGTCGGTATTGGCGGAGGTTCTGGTGGTCTTTGAGGCGGGCGATGGTGTGTTCGGCGACAGCGCGGCGCCGGCGGAACCGGCGGTAGTTGCGGTCTTTGATGAGGCGGCCGTCGGGTCCACGTCGGGGTGTGCGGATGCGGTCGGATCCGCGATACCCGCCGTCGCCGGAGAGCCGGGGGTGGTCGGGCAGGGTTTTCCCGAGGGTTTCTCGGAAGACGACGATGTCGTTGCGGTTGCCTGGCCATGCGTCCCCGACCGCGACGACCCTTCGGTCGCGGGCCCGCCAGACGACCTGCACGTTGACGCTGCGCCGGTAGTTCTTCGACTTCGCGGTCTTCTTTTTGTCGTGGACAGGAAGCAGCGTGCCATCCACGACCCATAGTTCGCGCCGGTCGGTGGGTGGCGGGCCAAGACGTTCGGCGAGGGGTTCGGTGAGACGGTCGACGACTGGGTGGACGGCCGAGTCGGAGATGGCGAACGGGGTGCCGAGTTGCTGCAGGGGCAGGTTGGTCCGGTAGGCGAGGACGAGGAGTAGCACGCGGTCGGTGAACGGTAGCGCCCCGGGCCGGCCGCGCCCGGTGTCGGGTTTCTGTTCCCACAGCTGCTTCACGAGCCGGTGCATCTGGGGTCCGGTCAGTCCGGTCCAGGCCCGCAGGTCGGTAGTGGTGCAGTAGGTCAGACGCAGGCCCGTAACCGACAGCGTAGGGAGTCAAGCTGACTGGCTGCAGGGGGCGTTGTCAGTGGTGGCAGGTAGCTTTGATGTGATTGCCGATCCGGCGCATGCCCGGAGGGGTCTCCGTACGTCGGCGGATCCACAAGGAGGTGGGAAAGTCCGTGAGCACGAGCCTGCTCGATGCCGCGCCCGCCTCCGATGCCGCGCCTGGTCGCCGCTTGCGGGGCAAGAACAAGGGCGAGCGCTGGAAACGCGGCGAGGACACCGAGCTGGCGGTCATCCGCCTGCCCCTGGACGTCCACCGCCTTGAGGACCTGCAGCGTGCGGAGAACCTGTACTCGGCGATGTGGTCGCTCAAGCGCGCCCTGCAGCGCGATGCCCGCGCCGCGGTCGACGCGTACTGGGCCGGCGACGTGCGCCGCGAAACGGACGCGAAGGCGTGGCGGCAGGTGCTGGGCCTGTCCCGGGAGGGGATGGAACGCCGCGGCTACCGGCACATGGAATGCTCCCGCCACCTGGGCCATCATGTGACGAAAGCTTTGGTGATGCACCAGGCCGACGAGGTGTGGGAAGGCATCGCCCGGCACCTGTTCCCGGACGCGGCCGGCCGCAGGTTCGGCCGGCCCAAGATGGGGACCTGGTGGCAGTACACGCGGATCCCTGGCCGGGCCCGCTCGCATACGAGCGCACGCAAGTGGGAGACGTTCCGCCTGCACGGCACCCTTGCCGGACACCTCGCCGCCTACCGGCACCGCGGTCTCGGCTCGGCGGTGACGACGCCGGAGCAGGCCGCCGCACTGCCGTCCGGCACGAGCGTCCTCGCGCAGCCCCGCCCTCTACCCACACCCGCCCGGCCCTTCGGCCGCGTGCCGACCGGCGAGGTCACGTCGAAAGGCACACCGAAGACCCGTGCCGCGACCTGGTGGGACCACACCGGCCCCCTCGCCCTGGTTTTCACCGGCGGCGCCGACTCCCAGCGCGGCGACCTCGTCCTCCCGGTCCGCCTGCCGTCGGGCGCGGGCCGCTGGCCCCGCCTACCGCACTTCCTGAACAACCCGCAGACGTGGCACAAGGTCGATCTCGTCCGCCGCCGCGACGCCTCCGCGCCCGGCGGGTGGGCGTACGAGGCGCACCTGATGGTGCTCTGCGGCGGGTACGCATCACCGTCCACCCGCGCCCGCCGCAAGAATGCGGCCGGGCTCGAGCAGGTCGGCGGGATCGATGGCAACGTCTCCAACCTGTCCGTCGTCTCCTTCCCAGGCACGTTCGACCGCCGACGGCGCAATACAGACGAGTCGTGTCGAGCTCACCGTCGCAGCACGTGCCGCGCCGGCGAAGGCCCAGCGTAAGGAACGGGGCCGGAAA
>NZ_JBSFJX010000233.1:0-11722 GCF_053598275.1 Streptomyces sp. NPDC001156
GACGGTCATCAGACCAGGCGGCAGGGCACAATGACGTACAGGCAACGGAGCTCCACAGGCAGCAGACAGTCTTGGCGGACTACCTGCTTCAACGGAGCTCCGTTGCTCACGTTCCCGACTGGTGCCCGAGTCACGTCAACTGGCTTGCCACCAGCGCAAATCCGTTAACTACCCGGCCTTGGGGGAGGTCCCGGCCCGTCGGCACAGTGTGCGTGCGACGTAGCCGGGAGGTGTTTGACATGCGGCCCGAAACTAGCGCACTTCGCCCACTGCACGACGTGTTCTCACACGTCGATGACATCAAGCGCCCGGCCACACGGTTGAGCGTTGCCCGACCGAGGCGGAGGAGACGTCGTCGCCCTCGGGAACACGGCCCAAGATGCTACGGCGAGCCAGCGCCTCCGGAATTCTTTGGGGCGTGGTGCGTCACGGTCGGGGAACAGACACAGGCACCGCCGCACCACTGCGTGAATGCGTTCGCGGTCGCTCCGACCGGCCCTTGCCATGCCGCCCCGCTCGGAGGTCAGGGCTTGATGAGGACCTTCAGGGCCTCGCGGTCGTTCATCGACCGGTAGCCGTCGGCGATGTCTTCCAGGCCAAGGGTGCGGTCGAAGACGCGGCCGGGGCGGATGGAGCCGTCGAGGATGTGCGGCATGAGCTCCTCGATGTAGGCGCGGGCGGGCGCGACGCCGCCGGTGAGGGTGATGTTGCGCAGGAAGTCGCCGAAGCCGAAGGGGACTTCGGGGTACTGGGGTGCGCCGACCCGGCTGATCGTGCCGCCGTCGCGGACCACGCCGAAGCTCTGGACGAGGGCGTCCTTCAGCCCGACGCATTCGAGGACCTTGCGGGTGCCCTCGCCGCGGGTCAGTTCGCGTACCCGGGCGACGCCCTCCTCGCCGCGTTCGGCGACCACGTCGGTGGCGCCGAACTCGCGGCCCAGGTCGGTGCGCACGCGGTGGCGGCCCATGAGGACGATGCGTTCGGCGCCCAGTAGCTTCGCGCTGATGACGGCGGCCAGGCCCACGGCGCCGTCGCCGACCACGGTGACGCTGTCGCCGCGGGTGACGCGGGCGGTGCGGGCGGCGTGGTAGCCGGTGCACAGGATGTCGGACAGGGTCAGCAGGTCCGGCAGCAGATCGGAGTCCTCGCCGACGGGCAGCTTCACCAGTGTGCCGTCGGCCTGCGGGACACGGGCGGCCTGGCCCTGCCCGCCGTCGACGCCGTGCACGCCCCACTGGCCGCCGTGCACGCAGGAGGTGTGCAGGCCCTCACGGCAGTAGGCGCAGGTGTTGTCGCTGTAGACGAACGGGGCCATCACCACATCTCCGGACTTGAGGCCGGTGACGGCGGAGCCGGTCTCCTCGACGACGCCGAGGAACTCGTGGCCCATGTGGCGGGGGTTGTCGGTGGGCGGCAGCGACTTGTAGGGCCACAGGTCGCTGCCGCAGATGCACGACAGGAGGATCCGTACGACCGCGTCGGTGGGGTTCTGGATCTTCGGGTCGGCGACGTCCTCGACACGGACGTCGTCGGCCCCGTACAGCAGGGTGGCTCGCATCAGCGCAGCTCCTCAGGGGGTGTGGGCAGGGTTCGTTCTCAGCGGCAGCGGAAGGTGCCGTTGGGTCAGCGCGGTTCGAGGCGCAGGGTGGAGGTGCGGGCCCGGTCGGTCAGGACGTGTTCGACGATGCTGGTGTAGCGGCCGTACTTGGCGCGATAGGCGGCATCGACGTCCGCGTATGCGTCGGGGCCGGCCTCGTGGAAGGTGACGTCCTGGCGTACACCGCCGGCGTCGATGCGGCCTCGGTGGCGGGACTGGGTTCCGCGGTACCAGGGGCCTGCCGTGCCCTTGGCCGAACGGACGTAGAGATCGTTGCCGGCACGGACGACCCACATGGTCACCGCATCGCGCAGGGTGCCGTCCTCGCGTTCGGATGCCAGGTCGAGCTCTTGGGCGTCGGCGATCCGTTCCAGTTGGCTGTCTTTCCATCGGGTCATCGTTCGCTCCGTTCGTTCTTTGCGGCAGCCGACGTCATGAGGGGTGTTTTGCCGCGGATGGGTCTCAGGCTTCGGGGATGGCGCGGCCGTAGTCGGCGAGGGTGACCGCGTCGGGCTCGGGGCCGCCGCGCCGGGGGGTCTCCAGTGCGTCGAGGGCGGTGAGTTCGTCGGCGGAGAGGTCGAAGTCGAAGACGTCGAGGTTCTCGGCGATCCGCTTGCGCTTGGTGGACTTGGGGATGACCGAGCGGCCCTGCTGCAGTCCCCAGCGCAGCAGCACCTGGGCCGGGCTCTTGCCGTGGGCCTTGGCGATGGCGGTGACGGCCGGGTCCTTGAGGACGCTGGTGCGGTGCTCGCCGTAGCCGGGGTAGAAGGTGATGCCCCCGATCGGGGACCAGGCCTGGTTGAGGATGTGGTGCCGGTCGTCGAAGTCGAGGACGGCGCGCTGCTGGAAGTAGGGGTGGATCTCCAGCTGGTTGACCGCGGGCACCACGGAGGTCGCCTCCATGAGCGCGGTCAGGTGGTCGACCATGAAGTTGCTGACGCCGATGGCCCGGACTTTTCCGTCGGCCAGGAGTTTTTCCAGGGCCCGGTAGGCGGCGAGGGTCCGGTCGAAGTCCGAGGGCAGCGCCTGGTGCAGGATCAGCAGGTCGATCTGGTCGACGCCCAGCTTGGCGGCGCTCTTGTCGAAGCCGTGCAGGGTCTGGTCGTAGCCGTAGTCGCTGATCCAGATCTTCGTCTCGATGAAGATCTCCTCGCGGGGCAGCCCGAAGTCGCGGACGGCCTGGCCGACCTCGCGCTCGTTACCGTAGGCGGCGGCGGTGTCGATGTGCCGGTAGCCCAGCTCGAGCGCGGCGGTGACCGCGGCCCGGGTCTCCGGGGGCGGGGTCTGGAAGACACCCAGTCCGAGGGCGGGCATCTTCACGCCGTTGTTGAGAGTGAGGGTCTGCATCACAAGCGCCTTTCGTTGCGGGTGGCCCGTGAGGGCACGATGAGCATGGCGACGGCCAGGACGGCCAGGGTCAGCAGCACGGCGGAGCCGGTCAGGGCGCAGCCCGCGCGGCCGGCGATATCGGTGGGCGTGTGGCCGGTGGAGACGGTGGCGGCCACGGCAGTGAGAATGCTCAGGCTCAGCGCGCTGCCGAGCTGGTGGACGGTGTTGACCAGGCCCGACCCCGCGCCTGCGTCCGCGGGGGCGACACCGTCGACACCGCTGGAGGTCAGCGGGGCCAGCGCCAGCCCCTGGCCGGCGCTGATGAGCACCATCGGCAGTGCCACGCCCATCAGGTAGGACGTGTGCAGGTCGATGCGGCTGAGCCACGCCATGCCCGCCGTGGTCAGGCAGACCCCCGCAAGGAGGACCGGTGGCCGGCCGGCCCTCTCCAGCAGCTTCGGTACCTGGACGGCGAAGACGAAGTTGACCAGCGTCATCGGCAGGAAGGCGAGACCGGCTGCAGCGGTGTCCAGTGGTAGACGCTCTGCACGAACTGCGCGGTGAAGAAGAAAAAGCCCATCATCGCGCCCATGTAGAGCATCCGGGTGACGTAGGCGCCGCTGCGCTCCCGGCTGCCGAACAGCCGCAGCGGAACGATCGGCTGTGCGGCCCGCCGCTCCACCAGGACGAACAGCCCCAGCATCGCCGCACCGGCCAGCAGCGGGATCCGGGCGAGGGGCGCGGTCCAGCCGAAGTCGGCCGCATCGACGATGCCCAGGACAAGAGCGGTCGAGCCCAGCGTCGCCAGCAGCGCGCCGGCGAGGTCGAAGCGGCCCCGCCGGCGCTCGGTCTCGGGCAGGAACCGCACCGCCAGGACCATCATCACGATGCCGATCGGGACGTTGAGGAAGAACCCGGCCCGCCACGAGATCAGGTCGGCGACCAGCCCGCCGACGACCAAGCCGAAGGCGGCACCGAGACCGGCCACCGCGCTATAGGCGGCCATCGCCCCATTGCGGGCCCGGCCCTCGGCGAAACTGCGGGTGAGCAGGGACAGTGCCGAGGGGGCCAGGACCGCGGCCCCGACGCCCTGCAGCGCCCGGGCACCGATCAGCCACCACTGGCTCTGCGCGGCACCGACCAGGAGTGAGGTCGCCGAGAAGACGGCCAGGGAGAACAGAAAGACCCTGCGGTGGCCGAACAGGTCACCGGCCCGCGCTCCCAGAAGCAGCAGCCCACCGAAGACCAGGACGTAGGCGTTGGTGATCCACGAAAGACCGGTCTCGGAGAACCCCATGTCGGAGCGGATCTGCGGCAGGCCGGTGAAGACGATCGAGTTGTCGAGGATGACCATGAAATAGCTGCTGCAGATGATCGCCAGGATCAGCGTCATGTGCGCCGGGCCTCGCGCCCCGCCCGGGTTCTGCGCGGCGGTCGTGGGTATGCGCGGCGCAGCGGTGAGTGTCGCCGCACCGGACGTACCGGTCTCAGGCTCTGTGTTCACGGCCGCACCGACGCCTTCCCTACGGCGCGCGCGTTGACGGCCCGGTGGCCGTCGGCGACATCGCCAGGATCGGCAGTGCGGAAGCTACGGAAAGGGCGCAAGCCGCTGTCGAAGACGCCGGCCGTGGTGATGCGCTTGCGCTCCGGCGTGTCGGTGGGTTCCTTGGGCGCGGGGTCAACGCCGTTCCCGACGCGGACGCCGGCTTCGTACAGGGGTGCTGCGCGCACGGTGTTCCTTCGGATCGATTGCGGACCGTGTGGCTCTTTTGGCCTTCTCCAATGCAACGTCTCTCTCGCGTGCAGGTGGGAGTCACTGCCCTTCCGGGTACTGGCAGTACCTCGCAGCCGTCCGGGAGCCGACCTACGGTGAAGGAACCCCCATCCCATTCGTTGCGCACCGATCCAGAGGAGCAGCCCGTGCCCTGCACACCCATTCCGTCTCGGGCCGCAGGCGTGCCGCGCAGGCTCTGCCCCGGCGGCGGGCTCGCAGGACCGGCGGGGCTGTGACCATGGACGCTTCTGAGAAGAAGAACCTGGCCGCGGAGGTCCGCGAGTTCCTCAGCACACGGAGGGCCCGGATCACCCCGCATCAGGCCGGGCTACCGGTCTACGGTGGACAGCGTCGCGTCCCCGGGCTGCGCCGGGAGGAAGTCGCCCTGCTCGCGGGCATGAGCGTCGACTACTACGTCCGCCTCGAGCGCGGCAATCTCGGCGGCGCCTCCGACGCAGTGCTGGAGGCCCTGGCCCACGCCCTGCAACTCGACGAGGCCGAGCGCACCCACCTCTACGACCTGGCTCGCGCCTCCACCGTCTCGGGACGGCGCCCCACCGCGACCATGACCCAGGTACGGCCGACGATTGTGCGGCTTCTCGACTCGATGACGGGCGTGCCCGCCTACGTGCGCAACCGCCGCTTCGACGTCCTGGCGGCCAACGCGCTGGGGCGAGCCCTGTACGCGCCGGTCTTCGACTCGCCGCTGTTCGCCCAGCGCGGGCCCGTCAACACCGCCCGCTTTTTGTTCCTGGACCCCGCCGCGCAGGACTTCTGGGTCGACTGGGACAAGGGTGCCGACGACGCGGTCGCCTTCCTGCGCACCGAGGCAGGCAGAGCAGCCCACGACAAGGCACTGACCGACCTGATCGGCGAGCTCACCGCCAAGAGCGAGGAGTTCGCGCGCCGGTGGGCCCGCCACGACGTGAAGTTCCACCGCTCCGGCCTCAAGCGCCTGCGCCACCCCTTGGTCGGCGAACTCGCTCTGCCCTACGAGGCGATGGAACTGCCCGCCGATCCCGGCCTGCGCCTGAACTTCTACACCCCGGACCCGGACTCGCCGGAGCGACAGGCCCTGGGCCTGCTCGCCAGCTGGGCGGGCACCGGCTCGATCGTTCCTGCAGCAAACGACTGACGACACGACGAGGAGAAACACCCCGTGCACTATCGACCGCTGGGCCGCACCGGCGTCCAGGTCAGCCCTCTGTGCCTGGGCGCGATGATGTTCGGCCCCTGGGGCAACGACGACGCAGCCGACTCGGTGCGCATCATCCACCGGGCCCTCGACGCCGGCATCAACTTCGTCGATACCGCGGACGTCTACTCCGCGGGGGCCTCGGAGGAGATCGTCGGCCAGGCGCTGAAGGGTCGCCGCGACGACGTGTTCCTCGCGAGCAAGTTCTTCATGCCCATGCACCCAGACGACCCCAACCAGCGCGGCGGCTCACGACGCTGGATCATCCGCGAGGTCGAGAACTCCCTGCGCCGCCTGGACACCGACTACATGGACCTTTACCAGGTCCACCGCCCAAGCCCCGACACCGACGTCTGTGAGACCCTCGGCGCCCTCTCCGACCTCGTGCATCAGGGCAAGGTCCGCTACATCGGCTCCTCGTCCTACTCCGGCTCCCAGATCGTCGAAGCCCAGTGGGTCTCCCGCGAGCGCCACCTGGAGCGGTTCGTGACCGAGCAGCCGCCGTACTCGATCCTGGTCCGCGGCATCGAAGAAGACGTGCTGCCCACCGTGCGCCGCCACGGCATGGGCACCCTGACCTACAGCCCGCTCGCCGGCGGGTGGCTCTCGGGCCGCTACCGCCAGAACGCCTCCTCCGGCCCGGCCTCCACGGCACGCCCACAGGCCCGCTTCGACATGAGCACCCCGGCCAACCAGCGCAAGCTCGACGCCGTCGAACAGCTCGCCCTCCTCGCCCAGAAGGCGGACCTCTCCTTGATCGAGCTGGCCGTCGCCTTCGCGATCAACCACCCCGGCGTCACCTCGGCGATCATCGGGCCGCGCACCATGGAACAGCTCGAGGCATTCCTGCCCGCCGCCGACATCACGCTCTCCACCGACGTACTCGACCGTATCGACGAAATCGTCGCACCCGGCATCACGGTCAACCCCGCCGACAACAGCTACGGCGACTTCGAACTCCGAGCCGACCAGCGACGCCGCTGACACGACAGGAGCCGACCTCTTCGGCGCCCCGGACCCTCAACGCAGCCCGAGCTACGCCCTGTGCTGGGCGGCGACGCGCACCGGGGCGTTCTGGGCGCCGCAGCCCTGATATCCCGCATCGCGCTGGAGGAGTTCGGAGAAGACGCAGCCGACGGTACGGGTGTAGCAGTAACGGAAGACACCGCCCGCGTCGCGGTCGTAGAGAATGCCCAGCTCCGCACGTTCCATGATCGGTTGAGATACGACTTCTGAGCCCAGCGCCCACCGGCGGCACAACTGATGGTCACCTGCGCGGGCGCTGCCTTCGCTGGGCAGTCGGACGCTACGGTCGCAGCGGATCAGACCGCTGTGCGCGGGCGATCACTTCCAGCAGGCGGAGAACTGCTGCGTCGGCATCGGGACGGTATACGGCGAACACCGTGGTCTCCAGATAGGGAGATGACCCTCGCACCGGAACGAAGGCGATCCCGGGGACGCCGAAGTCCCGCACGCCTTCGGACAGGAGACTCACGCAGAGCCCGGAGGCGACGTAGCTGAGCATGCCACTGAGGTCGTCGGCCACGGCGCGCCTGCGGGGGGTGAACCCTGCTTCACGGCAGGCGAGTTGGACCTGTTCGGCCAGCGCGGGAAGAACCGTCACGCTCGGAAGAACGAAGTCCTGGTCACGCAGAGCCTCCAATCCGATGGCGTCGGCCTCGGCCAGCGGGTGACCCTGCGGCACAGCCGCGGTGAGGCGCTCGACGGCGAAAACGTCGCTGGCCAGATCGCCCGACAGGGGAGAGGTGTCGCGCAGGTACCCAAGGTCCAGCGTGCCGGAGCGCACCTTCTCGGCGATGGCGACCGGTGAGTCCTGGTGCAGGTGCACCCGCAGCCCGGGCAGCTCCTCGGCCACCGCCCGCAGCAGTCTGGGCCCGTAGCGGTGGCTAAGGATGGTCACGTAGCCGACATGGACGTCCCCTTCCAGGCCGCTCGCAACCCGTCGGACCCGCTCGATGGCCGCCTCCTGCGCGTCGAGGAGCCGCCGCGCGTCCAGGACGAAGGTCGCACCTGCCGCCGTCAGACGCACGCCTCCCGGGCCCCGCTCGAACAGTCGCACATCCAGACCGCGCTCCAGGCGCTGTATCGACTGGCTCAGGGGCGGCTGGCTCATGCCGAGACGCTCCGCTGCACGCCCGAAATGCTTCTCGTCGGCCACGACCAGAAACTGCTCCAGCAGGCGTTTGGTCAGGGAAATATCATTGAGCATATTGGCCATATCGCCATCATATATTAGACAGGATGGTGATGATTGGTGTCGACTGGTCCTGTAATCGCACCTCACCGAGCGGAAAGCCGGTGATCCGTACGAACGCCAAGGACCGGCAAGATTCACATGAGTGACACACCTGAAATGGCAACCTCTGTTCACATGGTCGAGGAAACGCCTGCCTACTGGCGGGTCCTGTTCGATAACCCGCCCCTCAACGTGGTCGACCAAACTGTCTTCGAGGGTCTGCAGGACCTGCTCGCGCGGATGGACGCCAATCCGGACCTCCGTGTCGTCGTCTTCGAGAGCGCGAACCTCGACTTCTACCTCGCCCACTCCGACATGTCCGGCAAGTCAAGGGGCTACACCAACAGCGCCGGTCCTTCCGGCATGAACATCCTCATGGACACCCTCGTCCGTCTCAGCAAGTCCCCCGTGGTGAGCATCGCGAAGATCCGCGGCCGCGCGCGCGGGGTGGGCAACGAATTCGTCCTCGCCTGCGACATGCGCTTCGCCTCCCGCGAGAACGTCGTCCTCGGTCAGCCCGAGGTCGGCGCGGGGGTCATCCCCGGTGCCGGTGGCACCGAGCGTCTTCCGATGCTGATCGGCCGGGGCCGCGCGCTGGAAATCATCCTCGGCTCGGACGACTTCGACGCCGACACCGCCGAACGCTACGGCTGGGTCAACCGGTCCCTTCCGGACAGCGAGCTGGACTACTTCGTCGACGCGCTCGCGCGGCGCCTCGCCTCCTTCGACCGGCGCCCGATCGAGGCGGCGAAGAACCTCGTCAACCAGGTCTCCCTGCCCTCCGTCGACCAGCTCCTCGAGGGCCGCAACACCTTCTACGGCACCCTCGCCTGGCCTGAGACCCAGCAGCGGGTCGCCGCCCTGTTCCAGCGCGGCATGCAGCAGGAAGGCGACCTGGAGAACCGCTTCGGCGCACACCTCGCCCATCTGCTCGACGACCACCCCGAGGCCGTGTAGTCAGCCGGCTCCCGGCTTTAAGCCCACAACCCGCCCGGCCCGTTCCAGACGGATTGCTGTGGCATCGCCCAGCAGCGGCTGACGTCCCTACGGTCACCGTGATCACGGGTTCGCCTTCGCCTTCGCCGCGTCGCCCAGCGCTTGTGCGGCGCGGCGCGGCGCGGCGATCCGGGGCAATCGCACACCGGAGCACGGTCAAGTACCACGCCGGGCCATGAACAAACCGACCTCCCTCAGCGGCTTGACAGCCAATGGAGCATCCCGGAAAGGCAACCAATGGCCTCCCCCCGCCATGCCAAGGCCTTGAGCCGTACCACCGTTTCTGCGTGGTGGATCCTTGCGACGTTGTGCTTCGCGGTCTTCCTGCTCTCCGCGGTGCAGACCCTCGTCGTGCCCGTGGTGAGCGACATCGGCCGTTCGCTCCACACCAGCGTGGGCGCGACGAGCTGGGTCATCACCGCGAACCTTCTCGCCGCGGCCGTCAGCACACCACTGCTCGGCCGACTCGGCGACCTGCGCGGTCGACGTCCCGTACTGCAGCGAGTACTTCCCCAGCTCCCGAGCGTGGTACCCCGAGCATGCGACGTGGCGCTTCACGGGGCAACCGGTCTGACAGACGGCGCCCAGGGGCCCGCCTGGCCGTTCGGCGCGAAGTGGTCTGGCCTTTTGCTCAGAAAATGGTCCGCACGTGTGGGCCGACGCGCGCATACGGTCGGGTTCCTACGCATCTGATGGGAACCATAATGATGAGCACTGACCACGCCGCACTCTTGGAGCCGCTGAGACTCCGCGAGATATCCGACGCAGCGATAGCGATGATCGACGAGCAAGGGACGGTCGTCGCGTGGACGCAAGCCGCTCAGCACCTTGTTGGGTATTGCGCTGAGGACGTGGTGGGCCGGTCCGCCGCACTCGTGCTGCCGTCCTCCGAGGAGCCGCTGGGGGTATCAGCGTTCGCCGAGCAGTGCCGTGCCCAAGGTGGCTGGTCCGGCACCGCGGCGGTCCGCCACCGCGACGGCCGCACGCTCAACCTGAGTCTGCGCCTCTCGCTGCTGTGGGGGCAGGACGCAAGCCACCGGTGGCTGGTATCGCTGACCGACATAGGCGCGCTCTCCTCGGGGATGATGAACGGATCGGTGCGGGAGTCGCTGCTTGCCCGCGCGCCGGTCGGCATCGCCATTCGTGACCCGCAGCTATGTTGTACCTGGGTGAACGACACGATGGAGCATGACGGCATTTCCCGTGATGGGAGGTTCGGACGCCGCCTGAAGGATTCACTGCCCGGCTTCGAGGCCGAGGCCCTTGAAGCGGTGATGCGGCAGGTGCTGGCGAGCGGCACTTCCGCGGTCCACGAGTACCGGGCATGGCCGCCGGAAGATCCGCGCAGGGAGCACGCATTCTCGGCCTCGTTCTTCTGCCTCCAGGACGCGGACGGCCAGGCACTGGGGGTGTGCTCCTTGACCGTAGATGTCACCAGCAACCATCGGGTGCGCGAGCGCCTTGCCGTCCTCAGCCAGGCCAGCACGCGCATCGGGAGCACCTTGGACGTCATGCAGACCGGACAGGAACTGGCCAGCCTCGCCGTGCCCCTGTTGGCCGACTACGTCACCGTCGACCTGGCAGAGTCGGTTCCATTCGGCAAAGAGCCCTCTGCCCGAATCGACACAATGTACGATCGCCCCCCTGTGTTCCGCCGTGCCGGTCAGGCCTCGATCCACCCAGGGGTCCCGGAGTCGGCGTTTGCGCGAGGGGAGACGGTTTCCGTCCCCCCGACCTCGCCGCTCGCCGGCGTTCTGCGCATGGGGAGGTCCCACCTGGAACCGGTGCTGGACGCCTCCCCTGGGACATGGGTCGACCACGACCCGGCGCGGGCGCAGAAGATCCGTGAGTACGGGGTGCACTCCCTGATGGTCGTGCCCATCCTTGCGCGGCGCTCCGTCCTGGGTATCGCGTTGTTCGCACGCACCGAGGACCCCGTTCCGTTTCACGAGGATGACCTGCTGCTCGCCGAGGAGCTGGTCACCCGGGCCGCGCTGTCCTTGGACAACGCCCGCCAATACACGCGCGAACACACCACGGCCCTCGCGCTGCAACGCAACCTGCTCCCCCAGCGTTTGATGGGCGGCGCGGCGGTCGAGGCGGTCTGGCGCTACCTGCCGGCCGACACGGAAGCCGGCGTCGGAGGCGACTGGTTCGATGTGATCCCGCTGTCCGGCGCCCGGGTGGCCCTCGTCGTCGGTGATGTCGTCGGACACGGCATCAACGCCGCCGCGACCATGGGCAGGCTCCGCACCGCCGTACGCACGCTCGCCGACCTGGAGATGCCCCCCGACGAACTGCTGGCCCATCTCGATGACACCTTCCAGCGACTGGCCGAGCAAGACGCCGACGCCGCGGACCAGACCCCCACGGTCGTAGGCGCCACCTGCCTGTACGCCGTCTACGACCCGATCACCCACCGGTGCACCATGGCACGGGCCGGGCACCCCCCGCCCGCCATCATCGGCCCACAGGGCCGGGTCACCTTCCCCGACCTGCCCACCGGAGCCCCACTCGGCCTCGGCCTCGGGCTGGTCCCCTTCGACGCCGTGGAAGTGGAACTGCCCGAAGGCA
>NZ_JBSFJX010000234.1:0-11572 GCF_053598275.1 Streptomyces sp. NPDC001156
ACGCGGGAGACCAGTGCATCCACCACCGTTCGGGATGCGCCAGTTGACCAGGACTGGGTACAAGACCCACTCCTGCTCACTGACTAGGAACGGTAAGAGGCTCTTCTTCCCGTACCCCTACCGTGCGGACACAGCCGCGCCTGTGTAACCAGGTTGCTGGCCTCCCAAGTGCGCCTCTCTCGAAGCTTCATGGCCGCGGCACAGCGGAGGTGCAAACAGGCACGCTGTCGAATGCATGTCGAAGTCCGCCAGTCAGATGCCCAGTTGAGCAAAGGACACAGGTCAACAGGCGGATGGGGTCAACCTACTAGACGCCTTCTAAGCGCTTGGCCGCAGGTTCGAGTCCTGCCGGGGGCGCCACTGAGTGCCCTCCCTTCGGGAGGGCCTTTTTGCTGGTCAGGGCGGCGAAGTTCTCCGCCGGGAGAGTCAGCCGACCGCGGGCGAACGGGATAAGTCCCCGGCGGCTTCGAGTCGTTTCTCCAGACCGGAAGCCGCCCTGGAAACCAGCCAGGTACTTCCCCTTCAAGATCCACTAACTGATCGTGCCGTCAACCCGCTTCGGCTCCGGGGCCATCCGACGGGTACACCTCTTGCATCCTCACGACTGCCGGCCGGTCGTGGCGAGCCGGGAAAGAGTCGGCTGACATCGGCGAACCAGGTTAGGTTGCAGAGCGAGGGCTACTCGCCCAGGGCGGGGTCAGGAAGCGTGCCCCGCCGCAAGGGCTCTCCGTTCACCGTTGGCGGAGAGCCCTCCCGTATGTGGCATATGGGAAGGATTCCCAGGTCGCAGGTAAAGGTTGCGTGCGGGAAACTATCCCCATGGAAGCGGGGTAGCTGTACAGGGTCCCCGCCCCCTTTGACCGGGTGGTCTCATGGCGTTCTTCGCGGTCTCCAAGCATCACTCCCTAGAGATGTCCGCCACCGACCTCGCGATGGAGAACGAGCGTCTCCAGGCGGAAAACGAGCAGCTTCAACACGCCGTGACCTCGCACGCCATCATCGATCAGGCCATGGGTGCCCTGGTGGTTCTCGGGCAGATTCCACCCGACGAGGCGTGGCGAGCGCTTCGGGACGTCTCGCAGCGCACCAACACGAAGCTGCGTGTCATCGCCGAAGATGTGCTGAAGTTCGCCTGCGGCGACAGCCTGCCGGATGGCGAACTAGACGAACTGCAGCGAGCGTTGACCCGGTTCAAGGGCTCTCCCGCCCATCAGGTCCAGTCGGCGATGGGTGAGCGCCCGGGTGCGTGATATCTGTGCAGCCCTGTGTGTCGGCTGAACCGCACCCGCGTGTGAGCGTGCCCCCGGCAAAGCGGTCAGCCGGCCTGCGGCCGGATGGGAGTGCGGGCGGCGATGAGAGTGATGTCGTCGCGGGTGTCTCCGAGATCGCGGGCGAGTTCGGCACATAGCCGGTGCAGGGGTAGGTGGCGGTGGGTGGTGGCGTGCTGGCGTAGGCGGGTCATGCCGTCGTCGAGGGAACGGGTTCGCGATTCGACCAGGCCGTCGGTGTAGAGCAGGAGCGTGGCGCCGTCGGGCAGAGGGGTCCGGGTGGTGGGGCGCTCGAGGTTGGGGCGGAGCCCCAGGAGCATTGCGTGTCCCCCGGTGAGGTAGCTGACGTTGCCGTCGTCGGTGATCAGCAGGGGTGGGGGTGGCCTGCGACGGACCAGGACGCCTGCCAGGCCCCGTCAGCGGTTCGGTGCAGGCGGGCGAGGATCGCGGTGGCGGAGTCGGCGAGGGTCAGGCGGGCCTGGGCGGTGTCCAGGCGACGCAGGATCCGGCCTGGGGACTCTTCAGGACGGTCGACGGCCAAGGCGCGGAGCATGTTGCGTAGTTCGCTCATACGGGAGGCGGCTTGAATGTCGTGGCCGGTGACGTCGCCGATGACCATGGCCAGGTCTCCGTCGTCGAGGAGGAAGGCGTCGTACCAGTCGCCGCCGACTTCTGCCGCGTGCTGGGCCGGCTGGTAATGGGCAGCCAGTTCGATACCCGAAACGTCAGGCAAATCGGTGAGCAGGGCGCGCTGCAGGGCCGCGGCGATGTCGGCCTGAGCGGCGTGCAGGCGGGCATTGTCCAGACCCAGGCTGATGCGACGGGCCACCTCATCCGCCAGGGCACGGTCGGCTTCGTTGAAGGGCGGGCTCGCGGACGCACGGGCCAGGGTCAGCGCCCCGAACGTAGTGGCGCGCAGCCGCAGCGGCAGGACGAGCGCCTCTTCCGCTTCCACCAGCGTGAACAGGTCCGTTTCGCCGCGGGCTGCGGGGGCGAGGTCGGTCAGGTGCTGGGTGCCGCCTCCCTCGAGGATGCGGGTGATGGCCGCGTGGTGGGCGCGGTGCTCCGGCACCAGCTCATCGCCGGGGCCGGTCGGCAACACGTCGGGGTTGTGGTGGGCGGCAGCGGCGAGGCGATGAGCGTGCCCGTCAGTCAGGCTGACCAGAGCGGTGTCCGCGAGGCGGGGCACCAGCTGGCGGACCAGGCGGTGCAGCGCTTCGTCCGCGTCCAGGGTGCTGGTCATGGCCAGCGTCAGCTCACCGAGCCAGCTGGTCTCCGCCAGATCGTATTCGGCCTGCTCACGCATCGTCTCGCTGTGCGCGTACCGCTCGGCACGGCGCCCTTCCCGCGCGCGCTGGGCGGTCGCGTCGTGGAAGACGACCACCGCACTCAGGCCATGTCCCCCAGCCGCGGGCACGGGAGCCGCGGTCCACCACACCTGAAGCGGCGTGCCGTCGGCGCGTAGCAGTACGGCGCGGTCGCCGCTGATCCGTCTGCCCAGGGCGACGTCCCGGAGGACCGGGCGCTGGACGGGCAGAGCGGCCGACTCTTCGTCCGACGGATGCAAGATGCGGTGGGCGTTGACCCCTATCAGGGCGCCCGGCTCGTAGCCCAGCAGCCGTTCGGCCGCCGGGTTGCAGGCGATCACCGTGCCCTCGTCGTCCACGGCATACAAGCCGGCATCCGCCGCGGCAGCCAACGCCGACATCAGCGCATCGTCCACACTGACCTCGGAAGCCCCGCGTTCTTTCGGCCCACTCTCCACCCTGTGCATTCTGCCCGCATCTTCCCCCGTTCCAGCAAGCCTTCTCCTACACCGTCACGGGCGCGGGTGATCGCACGCGGCGGGGACGCCGCCGAAGATCCCGACAACGGTGTCCAGCCCCGTCACGTCCAGCATGCGGCGGACCTGCTCGCGCGGGGCCGCCAGGCGAAGCGTCCCGCCCAACGCATCGGCCCGCCGCATGGCGTACACCAGCACCCCCAGAGCGGTTGAATCCATGAACGACACCTGCTCCAGGTCCAGCACAATGCGTCCGCGACGTTCGGCAATGAGCGCATCGACCGCTTCACGCAGCGCCGGAACCAGCGCCAGATCCACCTCGCCACTGAGGATCACCACCGCCCACGCCCCGCGGTCATCGGCACGTCGCACGCTGGACACCGGAACCATGGGAGGCTCCTCCTCACTGGGGGATCTTCCTATCCTCGCATCTGCCGATCGCCACCGTGCCCGGGCCTGTAACCACCACCTGCTGTCGTGAACGGTCCTGTGCAGCTACGGCGGTAAGCCGACCGAGGCCAAGAGAAGCCACGCAGACAGCGCCGGTCCGGACGCCGACCGGTGTAGCTCCACAGCGAGCGGCGGATACGGTTCGGCGCCGGGATCCCCGTGTGTCCCGGCGCCGGGCGCACATCAGCCAGCCACCTTGGGCAGGTCGCCTCGGGCGAGGATCCGTTGTTTGAGGTCCCGGAGCTGCCCGGAGATGCACCGGGCGTAGATGGCCAGCAGCACGGAGACGCTGTTGCCCGCCCACTCGGCCACTTGCTCGTAGGGCGGGACAGGGAAGGGTGGACAACCCTGATGCTGACGTCGTTTGCGGTCACGGTTGTGCCTTGACGTAGACCTGTGGGAGCAGCGAGACGCATAGGCCGTGGCCTGCGGGTGTAGCCGAGGTGAGAGCAGCGAGAGCCAGCCCCCACAGCGCCAAATCCTTCATTCCTCCTCCGCAGGACAAGCTCAGTACCACGACGCCCATCGTCAAGGAGACGCCGAAAAGAGGAGCAACCTGCCCCTGATCACCGGCGGAAGCAAGCGGGATCTCATGCCTCCCATCACAGCCGCCACGAGGCGGCCGCGGAACGCCCGGGCCCCTTACGGAACAGGGACATCCTCGGGGGCGTCGGGGATCAGAACGGCCCGTGCAGATCGCCCAGTTTGTCGGTCAGGCGCAGGTTCTCGGAGTAGTCGACGGGGCAGGCGATGACGGAGACGGTGTCGTCGTCGAGGGCGCGACGCAGCGCGGGCAGGAGTTGGCCGGCGGCCTCGACCGCGTAGCCGCGTGCGCCGAAGCTCTTGGCGTAGGCGACCAGGTCCGGGTTGGTGAACCGGGTATGGCTGTGACGGCCGAGTTCGAGCTCCATCTTCCAGGTGATCAGACCGTATTCCTCGTCGACCAGGACAAGGACGACCAGCGGGACGCGTTCGCGGACGGCGGTCTCCAGCTCCTGGGAGTTCATCAGGAACGCGCCGTCACCCATCATGGCCAGGACACGCCTGTCCGGCCGGGCGAGCTTGGCGGCGATGGCGCCCGGCAGCGCGAATCCCATGGTGGACAGGCCGTTGGAGAGCAGACAGGTGTCCGGCTCGTAGGCCGGGTACAGGCGGGCCATCCACATCTTTCCGGCGCCGGTGTCCGCGAGCACGATGTCGTGGCGGTTCAGGGCAGTGCGGACATCGGCCACCATGCGCTGCGGAACTACGGGGAACGCGTCGCTGCTGCGTCCGTACTGGAGCTCCTCGTCGAGGAGCCTACGAATCTTCTCGCCGGTCCTCGACTCGTAGGTGAGGCGGTCGGGCAGTGCGGCCGCCAATGCGTCCAGCGCCTGCGAGGGGTCGCCCTCGACTCCCACCGCGACCGGGTAGTGGGCGTCCACCTCGGCAGGGAAACGGTGCACATGCACGATCCGTTTGTCGCCGTTCGGGTTGATCTTGACCGGGTCAAACTCCTGGATCTCGTAGCCGACGCAGACAAGCACATCGGCCGCGTCGAAGCCGAAGTTGCCGTAGTCGTGACGCATGAAGCCGACCGCGCCGAGGGCCGCCGGGTGGTCGTCGGGAAAGACGCCCTTACCGTGGAACGTGGTCGCCACCGGGACGTTCAGCCGCTCCGCGAACCGCACGAGCGCGGCCGAGGCCCTGGCTCTCGCGGCGCCGTGGCCTGCCAGCACCACGGGGCGGCGTGCGCCGGTGAGAACGTCCGCGGCCCGCGCGATCTGCGAGGGCGACGGCGCATCGCTGCGAACCGCGTCAATCTGCAAGGGCGCGAGCGGTTCGGCGGGACGTTCGGTTTCGATGTCCTCCGGCACCGCCAGGAACACCGCGCCGGGGCGTTCACTCTGCGCGGTCTTGAACGCCTTGCGCACCATCTCAGGCACCGCGTCCGCACACTCGACGCAAGCAGCCCACTGGGTGACGGGAGCGAACATCGAGACGAGGTCGATGACCTGGTGCGACTCCTTGTGGATGCGGCGCAGAGAGCCCTGTGCGGCCAGGGCCACCAGCGGTGTGCTGTTGGTCGTCGCATCGGCGGTACCGAGCAGCAGATTGATCGCACCGGGACCCAGGGTGGCCGAACACACCCCCGCCCGGCCGGTCAGCCGCCCGTAGATCTCCGCCATGAAAGAGGCGGCCTGCTCGTGGCGCACCAGAACGTAGCGGATGTCAGAGCCGCCCACCGCATCGACGAAGCGGATGTTCTCCTCACCCGGAATCCCGAAGACGAACTCCACGCCCTCGGCCTCCAGACAGCGCACCAACAGGTGGGCCACGTCGCCCACTGCCCTCGCGTCCCGCGCCTCCGTCACGCCGTCAATGCCCATGAGGCGACCGTAGGCACGCCGACCGGCCCCGGCCACTCACCGGCAGCCGACAGGGGGCTGGCAGGACTTCTCGCAGGAGGTACCAACCCACGTCGCGCTCAGACATCGCCCCCATCCTTCGGACGCATCACACTGGCGCCCGCCACAGCCGGTCTGCACGCTGGACGAGGACGCGCCGCCCTCCACCGTGCGGCGGCAGGGCTCTGGGAGGACCAAGTGACCGCTTCGTCGCCCGCCACCGACGCACCGCCGGCCCGCTACGACGACCTGCGCGCTCTGGTCATCAACTGCACACTGAAACGGTCGCCGGAGCGGAGCAACACCCAGGGACTGATCGACCGCAGCACCGCCATCATGGATCCGCAGGGAGTACGGGTCGACGTCGTACGGGCTGTGGACCACGACATCGCCACCGGCGTCTGGCCCGACATGAGGGAGCACGGCTGGCAGACCGACGCCTGGCCAGAGCTGTACCAGCAGGTTCTGGCGGCTGACATCCTCATACTGGCCGGACCCATCTGGCTGGGCGACAACAGCTCCGTGATGAAGCAGGTGATCGAACGTCTCTACGCCTGCTCCAGCCTGCTCAACGAGGCTGGCCAGTACGCCTATTACGGACGGGTCGGCGGCTGCCTGATCACCGGCAACGAGGACGGCGTCAAACACTGCGCCATGAACGTCCTCTACAGCCTCCAGCACCTGGGCTACACCATCCCTCCCCAAGCGGACGCCGGATGGATCGGCGAGGCGGGCCCTGGTCCCTCGTACCTCGACCCGGGCTCGGGCGGCCCGGAAAACGACTTCACCAACCGCAACACCACCTTCATGACCTGGAACCTGCTCCACCTGGCCCGAGCGCTGAAGGACCTCGGAGGCATTCCCGCCTACGGCAACCAGCGCACCGCCTGGGACGCCGGCTGCCGCCGCGACTACGAGAACCCCGAACACCGGTGACGAGACCTCGACGGCAAGTCACAGCGGGGCGTCGAGTTCGGCCCTCCGGTGGATCTCAGCCGGAGCCTGTAGCGGCCCCTCCTGCCCTGGGCCGAGCTGGTCGGTGCCGGCGCGATGGGGCCACACGGCATCAGCGTTCATAGCAGGCCACGGTCTGTCAGGGCCTGTCCGGCTGGATCCTAGGCATCGACGTCCTGAGGCGCGGGTCCGGTGCCGACGCGACCATTGATGCACAGGATGAGCAGGAAGAACCCGGCCAGGAACGCCGACAGGCGAGTACGGGCGCCGCTCTTGACGTTGATCTTGGTCTGGCCGATCGTGCCGCTGCCACCCATGCCGCCGAAGATGCCGGTGACGACGTCGGCGATGCCCTGGCCGACCGCTTCGCGCGTCTTGTCGGACTGGGTGTCGGTCAGACCGTCGACCAGCTCGCGGTCAAGCGTCTGCGCGAGCACCTTTAGTCCTACGGGAAGTTGGCTTACGCCCGCTGCCATTCCCTCCGGGCCCGCCTGGAGATGGCCGAGGACTTCGCCGCCACCTGCGCCGTCGACTGCACGCGCACGCCTGACGTTCGCCCCGGTGGGGCCACAGGAGCCGACGAGGCGGTGCCGGACAGGCACCACCCCACGGTTCATGCACCCCTGAGGCGGACTGCGGCCCCTCCTCCCGGCTCAGCGTGCTCCTGGCACCTCTTCCGTCACTTCGTTGAGCGGCGAGGACGGATCGCTGCCGTACGGGCGGGTGATGACCTCAAGGCCATGACCGGCCGGATCCAGGAAGTACACGCCGCGCCCGCCGTCATTGCGGTTGATCCGGCGCGGATGCCTGCCCTGCGGATCGGCCTGGATCGGGACCTCGGCAGCCACGAGCCGCGTGAGCACCTTGTCGAACTCGCCCTCGGACACCAGGAACGCGTAGTGCTGCATGGGGATGTCGATGTCGACGCTCGCGAAATCCAGCGTGACGCCGTTGGCTGTCGTCACCGGCAGGAACATCCCGGCCGGTTCCCCGACCTCGAGCCCCAGAATCTCGGCGAGGAAATGAGCGGACTTCTCCCGGTCACGGGAGAGCACGATGGTGTGGTTGAACTGAACTGACACTGGACAATGCCTCCACGGGCATCTCCGCGGCGCCTCCATGCCTCACCCAGCCGATGACCGACACGCGATGCCGCCCCCGGATACTAGGCACCTGTCCCTGGCAGCGTCGAGGGGATTTCGATCGGTGTGCGGCGGCCTTCGGACAGGGCCCGAACGCCATGACCTCAGGCCGCGCAGTCAGTGGCACCACCAGGTGCCGGTCGGCCCACTCGTAGCCAACCTGAACCTTGAGTTGACGGCGCCGGACTGAGTACACCCACGCGACGGGCGACACCGTGACCTTCACCGCATGCGCAAAACGGGCGTGGCTGATGCCATCATCCCCACGCCACCGTGGTGTCCAATCTCCCGGCGGTAGCCGTGCTCGCATTCATCATCTGCGTCGTGCCAGTCTCTGCCCGCCCGGGTGGCTGGATTCGTCCTTCGTCGAAGCGCCGCCCATTGCTAGCGTCGAGACGAGCCGGGAGACGGGGGCAGGCGATGGCGGCAGCCGAGGTGGTCGACCTGGTGGCAATGGGCGAGGACTTCGTCCGTGATCCGTATCCGGTCTACGCGGCGCTGCGCGAGCGCGGACCCGTGCACAAGGTGCGGATTCCGGAGGGCGCGGAGGCCTGGCTGGTCGTCGGGTACGACGCCGGGCGGGCCGCGCTCGTAGATCCGCGGTTGTCCAAGCAGTGGAAGAACGCCTCGCCCTCCTTTCCGCTCCCCAGCCCGTCTGCGGGGCCGCACATGCTCAACTCCGACCCGCCGGACCATGAGCGGCTGCGCAAACTGGTCGTCCGCGAGTTCACTCCGCGCCGGATCGAGCAGCTCGCGCCGCGCGTGCGGCAGATCACCGACGAACTGCTCGATGCGATGGTGGCGCGTCCGGAAGGCCGGGCCGAACTGGTCGAGGCACTCTCGTTCCCGCTACCGATCTCGGTGATCTGCGAGCTAATCGGCGTGCCGATGCTGGACCGGGCCGCTTTCCGGGCCTGGACCAGCACGATCCTCACCGACCCCGACCCTGGGGCGCGGCTGGCGTCGACGGGTGAGGTGGCCGCATATCTCGCCGACTTGCTGGAGCGCAAGCGGCTGGCCCCGGGCCAGGACCTGATGAGTGCTCTGATCCGCACCACCGACGAGTACGGCGACCGGCTGTCCGCGGACGAACTACTGGGTACCGCCTGGCTGCTGCTGGTCGCGGGACATGAGACTACGGTCAATCTGATCTCCAACGGCGTGCTGGCCCTGCTGACCCATCCCGACCAAGCCGCCGCACTGCGCGAGGACATGACGCTCATGGACAATGCGGTGGAGGAGATGCTGCGGTACGACGGGCCGGTTGAGACGCCGACGTTCAGGTTCACCACCGAGCCGGTCGAGATGGGCAGCACAGTCATCCCCGGCGGGGGTGAGCTGGTCCTCGTGGCCCTGGCAGACGCAAACCGCGACCCGGAACGCTTCCCCGCCCCTGGCCGCTTCGACATCCGGCGGCCCGCCAACGGTCATGTCGCCTTCGGCCACGGCATCCACTACTGCCTCGGCGCGCCGCTCGCCCGCATGGAGGCACGAGTCGCGATCCGTGCTTTGCTGGAGCGCTGCCCTGACCTCGCCCTCGACGCCCACCCGGCCGCCCTGACCTGGCGCCACGGCATGCTCATCCGTGGCCCGCGTCAGCTGCCGGTCCGGTGGAAGTCATAACCTTCCCGGGCTCCCCCGCAGATGACATGATTCTGGGCCCGAACCGCGAGTTTCCCCAACCAGAGCGGTGGCTCGCACGGACGCACCCCCTCCGTCCGCCGCAGCGGTGCGGCGATCGGTCGCTTCGGCGGCTTGGTGGGGGCTGTGGTCGGGCCGGATGATGTATCGGCACCCGCAACGCCGCACGGATCACTTCACGCCGGACGGCAAGCCCACGCTCCCGCCGAACACGCCACCGTTGTCGGCCCGTACCTCCTGACTCACCGTGATGTCCCCGCCTTGGAAAGGGACAAGGAACGTGAACGCGTACCAGTGCGACGCAGGCCGATATCCGTGCGCACGGTCCAGACCCCACGTTTCGCTGAAACTCCTGAGCGTGATCTGGCTGTCCGTCGCCGTCACCCCGGCCTTGCGCAACTGACTCAGCGTGGGCTCCACCTCCCGCACCGCACGCTTCAGCGCGGGACGGTTCCGGGCGGCCGACAACTGCCAGCCGGATGCGCTGACTTGTAGCCGCACGCCCGTCGCCGTACGACTCACCTCCGCACTCTTGGCGTACGCCGCGAACGCGTCCAGGTCGGCCACGGGATCCTCGACGTCATTGGCTATGTCCGGATCGGACAACGGCCCCTTCTTCCACCCCTCGGCAGCGTCCTTGACGTAACCCGTGCCGCCGACGACGTACACCGCCTCCGGCTTGCGCACCCCCTTGCTGGTGGTGACCGTGCCGGTCTGCTGGAGTGCGGCCGGGTCGGTGGTGCGGTGCACGGTCGCGGCATAGGTGGCGCTGGACGGCGCCTGACCCTGCATGGTGGCGGACTCGCTGCCATGCACGGCGAACGTCCACCCCTTCTCGGCCCCCGTGGTCTGCCGAGCGCGGGCGACGAACTGCGCGGCGGTCTTCGGCTCCGGGGCGGCGGCCCCGGTCCCGGGACGCGTGGCCTTCGACTCCGGTTGGGCCTGTGTGGTTTTCGAGGAGGCGTGCTGCCCCGCCGGCTTCCGCTTGCCGTCGTGCGCCGAGCATCCGGATGACACGGCCACGACAGCCGCGACGAACACGGCACCGACGGCACGGCGCCCACTCAGACCGACACGTATTCCGGTTCCGGACAGCACTTCACAGCCTTTCGGTGGAGTGGGGGGCGAGGGCGGCGCGGTTACTGTATACAGCAGCCGGTGACGCGACAGCGAGCTTCGGGGCAAAGGGGGCGCACAGGGCTTGGGGCCAACGAGAGGCGCTGGTCGGAGGACGACCCGCCCGCGAAGAACCGCCCGGACCGCAGCCGCGCCTCGCACGGAGACGTGCTCCCCGACCGGAGCTGACCCGGTCCCCTCCCCGGCCCGCGCGCCGCGGCAGTCCCGGCACAACAACTCGACCGCGACCGGCCTGAAGAGAAGCGGCTGCGTGTGGCGGTCGCTCTCGCATTCCCGCATCCGCGCAACACGGGGCGGCTGCGGGACGACAGTGGCAGTGGCCGGGAGAAGGGGCGGAATCTCGCGCAGGACGTTGCGGGTGCAGAAAACCCCAGGCCCACATTGCGGCGACTGTACCTGATCGTCCGCCGCCGCCTGCCCCGACTTGCCCCGCTGTGCCTGACGCCAGACATTGCTTGGTCGCTCACCGACTTCCAGGCCACGAACAGCCCGAGGCCGTCCGCTATCCGCCAACGATCATTGTGGGACAGCTCTGAGCCCGGCTGAACGCTTACCATGTCGAGATCCGAGATGGGAGTCTCATGACCGTCGCTGTCGGAGACGAGGGCAACGTGCACGGACTGTCCCGACGAGCGTTGGCGGCGTGGGACGGGCAGTCCGGACGGACGGCAGGCATGTGGCCAGGGTCCGCCGAAGTCGCCGCGCACAGGCTGCAGATGGGCGACGATGGACAGTGGCCGAGAACGCGACACACGGGGGACACCTGATGGAGGCTGCGGACGTCGTACAGGCGTTGGAGGGGCTGCGGGG
>NZ_JBSFJX010000235.1:0-11468 GCF_053598275.1 Streptomyces sp. NPDC001156
CTTGTCGTGGTTCCTTAGGGATCGGAGTGTGTCGTGTCGATGCAGCCGCAGTCCTGGCCTGAGCCGGATCCGCAGGTCGCGGTAGCGATCCGGGCCAGGTTCGTGACCGGCTCGGGGAGCTGTTCCCAGACGCGGCCTTTGCTGACGCGTTCGGCCAGGTGGGCAAGCCGGGCTGGTCGCAGGGGCGTCTGGCGCTGGTCACGGTGCTGCAGAAGGCCGCGAACCTGACCGATCGGCAAGCTGCTGACGAGGTTCGAGAGAACCTCGCCTGGAAATACGTACTCGGTCTGGACCTGGAGGATCCGGGCTTCGACCACAGCGTGCTGTCAGAGTTCCGCTCCCGTGTCGTCGCCCACGGCTTGGAGGAACGTTTGCTGGACCTGCTGCTGGAGCGCCTGCAGACCCTGGAACTGGTGCAGGCGGGCGGCAGCCAGCGCACCGACTCCACACACATCGTTGCCGCGGTGCGAGATCTGAATCGACTCGAGCTGGTCGGCGAGAGCGTCCGCGCGGCCCTGAACGCGCTGGCCGCCGCATGCCCCGAATGGGTCGACCAGGCGCTGGTGGTGGAGGACTGGAGCCACCGCTACGCGGACCGGATCGACAACTGGCGACTGCCGAGTTCCAAGACCAAGCAGCACGAACTCGCGCTCGCCTACGCCGCCGACGGCTACACGCTGTTGCAGGCCGTCTACGCGCCCGCCCCGCCGGGATGGCTGCGCGAGCTGCCCGCGGTGCAGACCCTGCGGTGCGTGCTAGTGCAGAACTACACACGCACCACCGACCGGGCTGGCAGGCTGCGGATCCTGCAGCGCGAGCGGACCGAGGACGGCGGCGAGGGCCTGCCGCCTGCCCCGATACGCCTGGCCTCTCCCTACGACACCGACACCCGCTGGTCCGCCAAGCGTGACCTGTTCTGGAACGGCTACAAGCTGCACGTCTCGGAGATTTGCCACCCACAGGCCGACGGAGACCGGCCGACCCGCCCGAACCTGATCACCAACGTCACGACCACCCGTTCCACCCTGCCGGACAGCAAAGCCCTGGACCCGATCCACCAGACCCTTCGCCGCCGCCACCTGCTGCCCGCCCGGCACTACCTCGACTCCGGCTACCCCAGCGCCGACCTGATCGTCTCGTCCGCCAAGGACTACGGCATCGCCTTGGTCACCCCGGTCCTGCTCGACACCTCCCGCCAGGCCAAGGCCCAACAAGGCTTCGCCGCACACGACTTCACCATCGACTGGGATCGCAAGCGAGCCCTCTGTCCGGCCGGAAAGATCAGCGCCACCTGGAACGACGTCGTCCAGGAGGGCGTGGCCAAGACCGTCGTCGCCTTCGCCGCCCTGGACTGCATCCCCTGCCCGGCCAAGGAACAGTGCACCAGCTCACGAAAGGGCCGCCGGCTCAGCCTCTACCCCCGTGAGCTCACCGAAGCCATCCGCACCGCCCGCGCCCAGCAACAGGACGGAACCTGGCAACGCGACTACGCGCTCCGCGCCGGAGTCGAGGGCGCCATCCGCCAGGCCACCCACACCATCGGCCTGCGCCGAGCCCGCTACCGCGGCCTCGCGAAGACCCACCTCGACCACACCACCAGCGCCACCGCACTCAACCTCATCCGACTCGCAGCCTGGTGGAACGGCCACCCCCTCGACCGCGGCAGCCACAGCCACCTCGCCAGACTCCAACTCCGCCTCGCAGCATGACAGTTGGAGTTAGCCACCAAGATCGCGCAACGTCGTCGCGCGAAATGAGTCCACCGGGGCGCGGGCCGACTGCTCGCGCACCCGACGAGCTGACCACGGCAACGCGAACGGGCCCGCACCTATCGGGGTCTTCGAGCTTGGCGAGTAGACCCCGATGCGCTACGCGGCCTCCGCGCGGACCCTGTTGGGCCAGGCCGCTGAGGCCGACCCGCAGTAAGTACCGCGTCACGGGCCGCAGGCATGCGTTTTTTGCCACCAAGAGCCCGGCCACCGGAGACTGCCGCCAAGACGCACTCGATAGCTCACCCCATCTGGATCGGTAAGCCCGGTGAAGACGGCCACTCGGGCTTCTCCCGGTACAAGGCTTGTCGGGCCGACCCCAACGACTCGATCGGACGCAATGTGCTGGCCGCGCGGCCCAACCTGCTGCGCGGTCTCCCAGTCGTGGCTGCCCGTCCTGCCGCCGCTCACCCTCGGCGCCGGCCTGGCATGCGCGACCGTCGTCAGCGCCGTCGCCGGCGTCTACCCGGCACTCCGCGCCTCGCGGCTGCCCCCGACCGAGGCGCTGTCGGCCATACGAGAACAGCGGGGCAACCTGCCCGCGATCATGGGCGGGATCTGGCATGTCGTGACGCTTTGATCTCTCGACGAAGACGTCACACCTGCGGGAGGGGCAAGTCATTCCCTCGCCGATGGATGACTCGCCCCGCTATTGCCCACTACGCGATCTTCATTCGAAGACGATGACCCGTCGTCCGACGACGTCGCCGCGGCCGAGGGCTTCCATGTTCTCGTTGATGTCTTCGAGCCTGACTTTGGTGACGTTGTGCTTGACGAGGCCGGCTTCGGCGAGGGAAAGCACCTCGACGAGATCCATGTGGTTGCCCCAGAAGGAACCGAGGTAGGACTGTTCCATCCCCACAAAGGGGAACTGTTTGTGCTCGACGTGGTGGCTCATGAGGCCAACGGCCACCAGTACCCCTTCCGGGCCCAGCAGGTCGAACCCCATCGAGATGGATGCGTTGCTGCCGACGCAGTCCAGGATGGCATCGAGCGTCCTGCGGCCGGTGAGACTTTCCAGTTCGTTCTGGATGGCCTCGGTGGACTTGTCGCGGACGTTGATCCCGTAGTCCGCGCCGTTCTCCTTTGCCACATCCAGCTTGCTGCCCTTGCGGGCGAAGGCCACCACGGTCGCTCCGCCTCCGAGTAGCTTCGCGTACTGGACCGCGTAGCTGCCCAGGCCGCCGATGCCCGTGATGGCGACGGTGCGGCCGGGGCCGAGCTTGCCCGTGTCCCGGATCTTCTTCATCCCCCGGTAGGGCGTCATGCCCGCGTCGGTCATCGGGGCGAGCAGCTCGGGCGCCTTTGCGGCGTTCTCTGAGACGGGAATGGCGTGGCGGGACTCCACGGCCATGTACTCGGCGAAGCCTCCTGGAGGGCCGAAGCCCACCCACCTGCCATTGCCGCTGCACAGTTGTTCGTTGCCTTCGCGGCACTGGCGACATGTGCCGTCTCCCCAACTGGGGTTGACGACGACCATGTCACCCTCCGAGTAGCCCACCGTTTTCGGTACGGCGCTGCCCAGGCCGGCTACTCGGCCTGTGACCTCGTGACCGGGGATGAAGGGGAGGTCCACGGGGAACGGCCCTTCAAAGTAGCCTTCGAGTTGCTGGTAGTCGCTCCGGCACATACCGGTCGCCGCGACCTTCAGCAGAATCTCCTCCGGCGCGGGGTCGGGCACGGGAACCTCCTCAATTCGGAGCGGTTCTTTGTATCCGTGCATCCGGGCTGCTTGCATCTGCATGGGGTGCCTCGCTTTCGCCGGCAAGCAGCGGTGCGGGCCGGTGCAGCGTGGCGAGATTTGGACCCCGTCGCCAGTCCCCGCGGCCGCCGCTCCGATTCGGATAGCTCCAGGCTCCTGCGTCGGCCGCTGCCGTGCATCCGGAGATTCGAGGGCCGATAGGCACGGGGTGGGAGACCGCCGCGGTGCCGCAAGTCCCACTTCGCATGGCCTCAGCGACGCGGCGGGGGAGGGCCCAGCAGCACTGCCGAGCTGTACGGTCACGCAGTGGCCCGGCCGCCCTTCGCGGCATACGGTTGAGGCATGGGAGTGCCACGCTGGATACGTGGTCACACGGCGGCACAGGCGCGCTAGAGCGGACCGGTGCCGCCGTGCCATGTCTTTCCTTCGCCACAGGGGGTATTCGAGGTCCGTCGGCGAGGAGAGCCTGAGCCAGATAGCAGCGACGGCGAACAGCCGGCCCGGTCAACAGCGGCGGCCCTTGTCCCGGGCAACCACAGCAACCGTCGGCGAGGACAGCGACTGCGGCGGACTGCCGCCAGCAGTGCCTTTTACCCTCTCCGCTCCACGGGCAGGGGATGCGAGGGAATGTCATGATCAAACCCTATGGTCCCTACGACTTCATGCCGCCGATCAGGACCTTCTCGTTGACCTCGCAGTCCGTGGCCAACGGCGAGCCACTGGCCCGCGAGCAGGTAAGCGGCATCCTGGGAGCGGGCGGATCGGACATCTCACCGCAGCTGAGCTGGTCCGGCTACCAGCCCACCCTCGTCGACCCCTACCGCGACCACCTCCGCGAACGACGCCAGGCCAACCCCGCCGTGCCCGTCCTGCACCTGTTCCGTGAGATCAAGGAACTTGGCTACACCGGCAGCCTCAACCTGCTGCACCGCTACCTCAACCAGGGCCGCGCCGAAGGCGACCGTCCCGTCACCACCCCGCGCCACGCCAGCCGCCTCCTGCTCACCGACCCCGAAAAGCTGCGCCCGAAGGAAACGAACCTGCTGGAGAAGATCGCCGCGGCCTGCCCGGAGATGACCGCACTCGCCGATCTCGTACGCAACTTCGCCGCCCTGCTGAAACCGGCCGAGGGCAACGACGTGAAACTCACCGAGTGGATCACCACCGCCCGCGCCGTCGACCTGCCCCACCTGCGCAGCCTTACCAGCGGCCTCGAAATCGACCGACCCGCCGTAGATGCCGGCCTCACCCTGCCTTACCACAACGGCCGCACCGAAGGCGTCAACACCCGCACCAAGAGAATCATGAGACAGATGCACGGACGCGCCGGATTCGACCTCCTCCGCCACCGCATCCTCCTCCCCTGACGGACACTCAACGTCACCACCGGCTACGGGCCAGACCCGTTAAATTGACACACCCGGTCCCGGGCGTTCGGGTCCGCGGCGGCGCCGGGGCTCGCTACGCCGTGGTCGATCAACCGCTGGGCCGTCTTCATGTGAGGCTCTCGCCTTCGGTCACGCGACCGCGCTCCGTATGGCGCGTCACGCTAGGGCTCGGTTACAGTCAAGAGCTGTAAATAAATTGGGCCTGGCCCGTCCGGTGAAGGCGCTGCGAGTGGCGGGCCGGAGTTCGCGTGATGTGCTGATGCGGCGGGGGCCTGATGGGCAACCGGCTCCGGCCGGCTTGTGTGTCGGAAGGGATGAGATGGCGAAGGCGACGCGTTCCGATGAACGGGCCGGCGGGCGCGGGGGGCGCTCGGGAGCGGAGCCGGCGGCGCCTGCCGGCGGACGGCCCAGGGACCCGGCGATCGAGGAGGCGATCATCCAGGCCACGCGCAAGCGGCTGGCCACCGACGGCTACTCCTCCATGACGATCGGGGACATCGTCGCGGACGCCGGTGTCACCCGGCCGACCCTGTACCGGCGGTGGGCGAACAAGTACGACCTCGTCATCGACGCCCTGGAATACGGACTGCGCAAGCAGCGCGAGGCCTACCCTCCGCTGGACATGGAACAGTTGGCCCCGTGTGAGGCGCTCGTCCAAGCGGTACGGCGTCTCGACCCCCGCTACCACAACGAGCGGGCCATGGCCCTGCACGGCAACTTCATGGCGGAGGTGGAGCGGGCGCCAGGCCTGCTGGAGCAGTTGCGGGAGTACGGCGTGCGGCCCCGCTGCGAGGAACTGCTGATGGCGCTGGTCTCGCTGCAGCGCCGCGGTGCCGTGCGTGAGGACGTGGACCTGGACATGGTCGTCACCCTGTGGTTCGGCAGCTACTTCGCCGACTACCTGCGGACCGGCCGCGAGGTCCAGGACGACTTCGCGGCACGGGTCGTCGCCACGGTCTGGCCGGCGATCGCTGTGGACGGCGAGGTCCGCCCCGTCTGAGAGGGCCCTCGGGGGCGGCGCCGAGCAGGCGCGGGCCCCGGGCGGCGTCGGGCGCCGCTACATCAGGGCCCACGGGCAGCGATCTTTCTTTACAGCTATTGACTGTAACGAAAAGCGGCGGCATCCTTCTCGTGTCAGACCTCAGTGCCCGACGCTGCTGCTGGCCGTGCCGGTCGCCTGGCGATACGGGGACGCCTCAGGACGATTTGCTGTTGCTGGTGCGACAGGCATCGAGTAGGGAGCAAAATGTGAGCGCTGCGACCATTACGACAGCACGCAGGGTACGAGTTCTGCGCCGCACGGTGCCGCAGCCGTGGTGGCTGGTGGTCCCTCTGCTGCTGGTCGTCGCCGTTCCGGTGGCCGACGCGTTCCTGCCACCGGACATTCACCTCGGGCATCTGCTGGTCCTGGGTCTGGCGATCGCCGGCGTCGGTACAGGTCCCCGCGTCACCGCGCTGGTCGGTGGCCTGTCAGTGCTGTCCCTGACTGCCGCCGGAGCGGAACGTTATACCTTGACCACCGAAAGTGTCATCGTCGAGGTGTGCGCTCTCGCCGCGCTCGCTGTCTTCCTGGTGGTCTTCACCCGCATGCGGGAACGGCAAGCGGGCGAACTGTCCAGGGCACGCCTCGTCTCCAAAACGGCGCAGCGGGTCGTACTGAGGCCCCTTCCGGAGCGAGCCGGTTCGGTGTCGTTCGCCTCCGCCTACCGCAGCGCTGAGGCCGACACTTGGATCGGCGGTGACCTCTACGCCGTCGCCCGTACCGCCAACTCCACCCGAGTGATCATCGGGGACGTCCGGGGCAAGGGCCTGGCCTCGATCGGCGACACGGCGATCGTGCTGGGCGCGTTCCGAGCAGCGGCCCACCGCACAATGCCGCTGCCGGAACTGGTCGCCTACATGGAGGACGCGGTCCTCGCCGAGTACTCGGGGACCGATGACGACGACGTCGCGGAGCGTTTCGTGACCGCCTTGATGCTGGACATCCCGGACGACAAGCCGGTCGTCCATGTGATCAGTTGCGGTCACCCACCGCCCCTCCTGCTGCACGGCACGACCGCATCCCTCCTCCAGGTGCGCGACCCCGCCCCGCCGGTCGGCATCGGTGTGACACGAGACGGCACCTACGTGCCGGCAACCTTCCCCTTCGACGCCGGTGACCGGCTGATGCTGTACACCGACGGCATCACCGAGGCTCGCGACGCGGAGGGCGTCTTCTATCCGCTCGCCGAGCGTGCCATGGACTGCGCGGACCTGCCGCCGGGGCTGCTGGTCCAACGGCTGACCGAGGATGTGCGGGAACATGTTGGCGGCCGGCTGCACGATGACATGGCCATGATCGTCATACGGCGGGACGCGGTACCGGTACGCGTCTGAACGGTCTCCACGGTCGGCAAAGAGGGAGTCCTTCTGGGCGCGGTGCAGGTGGAACTGCTTGATCAGCGCCGGTGGCGCACCTGCCTGCAGGCGTCCACTGCCCTGTTCGGGTGCCTGGAGATCTTCCACAACCGGCAACGCAGACACTTGCTATGTCTTTCTGTCTGTTACAGGTGTTGCGCGTCGTTCGTAATCCACTGGGCTGAGCAGTCCCAGGGCGGAGCGTGCGCCCCTACGGCTGCCCGCCTCACGCTTGCCCCGCCCGGGTCCAACGAGCCCGCCGCCCCGCACGGTCGATCGCGTGGCCCGCCAGATACACCGGATGCCGAGGGAGCTGGGTGCCCCGGTGGTGGAGCGGTTGGTCCCGGTGAAACGCTCCTCGGGTGCGTGGGAGCCTACGGTGGCGGAGGCTGGGGCGATGACAGAGCCTGTTCACGGACCCGATGGACCAGGAGGCGGGGCGACATCGTTCGGTGCGGTGCGTGATCCTGCCCGACTGGTCGCATTCAGTGACGGCGTCATCGCCATCGCCGTCACGCTGCTCGTCCTGGAGATCCGTCCGCCGCACGATACCCGTCACCTGTTGCGCAGCCTCACCGCGCTCTGGCCGTCCTACCTGGCTTACGTCGTTACCTTCATGTTGATCGGACAAGTGTAGGCCAACCATCACATCATGTTCGACCACATCCGCAGCGCTGACCGAATGGTGCTCTTCCTCAACACCGTGCTGCTGATGGACGTCGCGTTTCTCCCCTTCGCCGCCTCCGTGCTGGCCGCGGCGCTTCGTGACGGTCACGGGCAGCGTACCGCTGTCGCCTTCCACGGCGGAGCCTTCGAATTCCTGGCCATCCTGTTCAATCTCATCTGGGGGTATGTACGTCATAATCGCCGACTGCTCACCGCCACCATCGATTCAGCCGACGTGGCAGCCATCAGCCGGCGCTTCCGGCTCGCCCTTGTCTGGCTCGCCACCGGAACCCTGCTCGGCGCCCTGTTTCCCGTACTCGGCGTCGCCGTGATCGCCGCCTTCGTCCTCTACTACTGGCTCCCCATCACAGGCGAGATCGCCGAGGTGCAGCGTCGACGTCACCGTGGACACCGAACGTGATCGCCGATGGCTGGCCCCCGGCGTCACCTCCCGCGAGGCGTGTGGATCGGCCTCTTCACCGGCTTCCAGACAACTGCAGGGAGTGTCATTCGGTGGTGGAGCCGCGGGTGTACTTGTCGTGACGTCTCGTCGTCATCCCGTTCCCTGACGCGGCCGATCGAACACCAGCAGTCGGCCGGGATCATCTGCTCCACTGCATACCAGTGCTCCAGGCGGTCAGACCCAGGGGCGACACGAGAGGACTCCGCGCATGAGCGAGGACAGCCGCAAGGCACTGATAGAGCGCAGCATCCCGTTCCTGGCCGAGGTCAGGAAGCGTACGGCCAGCAACGACCTGGATAGCTGGCTGAACACCACCTACGGACCCGACAGCGAGCTCTACCAGGACCTCGCGCGCCTGATCAAGATCGGTGTCCTGGAGGAGGGCTGGGCGGCGAACATCGAGGTCGACGGGCCCCGCTACCGCCGCAGCCTCATCGCCGAACCGACTGCGGAGACCCACCACTTCAGCATCACGGCCGTCTACATGGACAGTGTCGAGCGCTACCGGGGCCAGTACCACGCGCACCCGTACGGTGAACTGAACCTCGTCGCCCCCATCGACCCCGGAGCCCAGCTGGTGGGGCCGAACGGCTGGCAGGGAGCGGGCTGGACCGCGCCCGCCCCGGGCAGCCACCACTACCAGCTGACCGGGGAGGGCGGGCTGCTGCAGCAGCTGACCAAACGGGTGCTGGAGTCCGCTCTGGAGGGCGAGATCACCGATCACGTCGGCTATGTGAAGCACGACGCGACGGGCAGGAACAGCGGCAACAGCCGCAACGGCACCCGCTCGAAGACCGTGCTGACCGACGTCGGCCCAGTGGAGGTGAAGGTGCCCCGCGATACCGCCGGCACCTTCGAGCCGCAGATCGTCAAGAAGCGGCAACGCCGCCTGACCGGTGTCGATGAGATGGTGCTCTCGCTGTCCGCGAAGGGGCTCACCCACGGGGAAATATTTGCGCACCTGGCCGAGGTGTACGGGGCGGAAGTCTCCAAGCAGACCATCACCACGATCACGGACAAGGTGATGGAGGGCATGGCTGAATGGCAGTCACGTCCGCTCGACCGCATCTACCCCGTGGTCTTCGTGGACGCCATCAACGTGAAGATCCGCGACGGCCAGGTCGCCAACCGCCCCATCTACATAGCCATGGCCGTCACCGTCGAAGGCACCCGCGACATCCTCGGCATCTGGGCGGGCGACGGCGGCGAGGGCGCCAAACACTGGCTCCACGTCTTCACCGAGAAGAGCGAGTCGTGGTACGTCGATGTGCGGTGTCCTTACTTCTCGCTCGCGGCATGATCTTCTCCCTTCCGTGGTGCGAGGGCCGGTTCCTGGTTGTCCAGATACTGCTGCCGGGTGTAGTAGCCGTTGGGGCGGGCGCGTCGCTCGCGCAGAGCGGTGAGTTCGGCGGGGTCGGCGTGCAGGATCCACAGGCGGCCGGTGCGGTCCCGGCGCCCGTTGACCCAGCCGCGGCCGATCCAGCCGTGCAGGGTGATCTGCGGCATGTCGAGTTCGGCGGCCAGCTGTGGCAGGAACCATTCGTGGGCGCCGAGTTGGTCGGTGGCCCGGGTCCAGCCGGTGCGTCCGGGATATTGCAGCAGGCTCTGCCGTCGCAGGAGGCTGTGCATGCCGGCCGGTGAGAACGGCCCGTTGCGCTTGGCGGTGCGGTAGCCCTCAGCGTTGATCGTCTCGGCGATCTTCCGGGGGCCCAGGCCGGCCTCGGACAGCTCCCGGATCCGCGCGATCAGCTGCGGATAGTAGGAGAGCTGCTCGACCTTGGCGACCGGGCGTCGGGTGCGGACCGTGCTGGCGCGGCCCCCGGCCCAGGTGATGGTGGCCTCGACGATCTCGCTGTCGTCTACGACACGGACCGCGATGCGTTCGATGAGCAGGCGGACGAGCTGTTTGCGCTCGGCCATGGTGGTGCTGGGGGCGTGCCACAGCCCCGGCAGGTCGTCGGCCAGGGACCGGATCGCCTCGCGTTCGGCGGCGGCCAGGACCCGCGGGGCCATCGCCAGCTGTCGGGCGTGCTCGCGCAGCAGGTCCTCGCGGGCGGCCAGGGCCTGCTCCCAGTCCTTCTCCAACTGCCTCACCACCAGGCGGTTTTCCGGTTCGGCCAGGTGGTAGCAGCGGCGGGCCCTGTCGATTTCGTAGTCGGCCCGCTCCAGGCGCTGACGCCAGATGCCTTCCACCGCGGCCCGGTCCGCCTCGACCTGCTCGGCAGCGGCCAGGGACAGTTCCAAGGACGCCGGGGCGAGCGCGGCCAGCAGTTGCTCGGTGACGCAGGTGTCCAGGCAGGCACCGACCAGTTGCTGGCACATCCGTCCGCCGTAGTGGGCCGCCTCCCAGTTGCACAGGTAGATGTGACTTTCGCCGTGCGGGTCGGTGCGGTAGCGCACGTTCATGTGCGTGCCGCAGCGGGCGCACACCAGCAGGCCGGTCAGCAGGGCCGGTCCTTCCCGGGCTGCCCCGGGGGTGGCGGCGCTTTGACGATTGGCCTGCAACCGGGCCCTGTTGCGTCTCCACTGCTGCTCGGTGATGTAGGCCGGGAGCCGGCCAGGCAGGTAGACCAGCCAGTCCTCGGGGGCCTTGACCTCGGTGGTGTGCACTCCGTGGGCGGTGTACTGGCTGTGCTTGCGGCCGAAGGTGTAGATCCCGGCGTAGACGGGGCTGCGGATCATGTTCCGCAGGACGGTGCGGTTCGGGCGGCGCCACACCACCTCACCGCGGTCGGGCCCGCACCGCTCGCGTCCGCCCAGTTCGATGCCGTGGGCCACCATCCAGCGCAGTACCGCGTGTACGGTGCCCAGCTCCTCATACTTGGCGAATACCAGGTTGACCACCGCGCGGACCTGCTCGTCGGGGTCCAGGACCACCTCGCCCGAGGGGCGGGGCCAGTAGCCCAGCGGCGGGTCCACGCTCAGCTCGCCGCGGCAGGCCTTGGCCAGCCGGCCGCCCCACATCCGCTGCTTGATCAGGTACAGCTCGGCCTCTTATGCGGACCCTGCTGTTATGCCGAGGTGGCGGCCGGGAGCCGTCATGGCGACAGCGCCCGGCCGTAGGTGAGCGGCATAATCTACAG
>NZ_JBSFJX010000236.1:0-11374 GCF_053598275.1 Streptomyces sp. NPDC001156
AACACGGCGCCGCAGTACCAGCACGACGCCCCGTCCCGCTCCGCCAGCCGCGCCTTCAACAGCCGTCGGCGCCGCGAGGACGGCTTGCGGTCCACGCTGCTGCTCCTCCTGTGGCGTCCTGTGGCTCGTCTGGGGTCCGGACACGCGGCCCAGTTTGACCATGCCCAGCTTCTGCGCCAGGTGCAGCGACTGGAGGAACAGGTCAGCCAGCGCGTGAAGATGGCGGCGACGGAACCGGGCGATCGAGCGGAAGTCCGGGGCCTGATCGGCGGCCAGGAACCGGAACGCAACGTCATCGACGCAACGGCGTTCGATCGCCCGCGAGGAGCGGATGCCGGTGGTGTAGCCGTAGATCAGCAGCCGCACCATCAGCCGCGGGTCGTAGGGCGGGTAGCCGCGCTTCTCGGTGTAGTCCGCCAGCACCGGCCCAAGATCGAGCACCTCATCGACCAGGTCGGCGACGAACCGTGCCAGGTGGTCCTCGGGCAGCCACTCGGCCAGCGACGGCGGCAGCAGCAGGACCTGGTGCGGATCGAATGCCCGAAACGTCTTGTCCACCGCTGCCGGGCGGCCCTGCGGCCGCTTCTCTCGACCGGCTCGACCTCGAACAGCCCATCCCCACCACGCATACCAAAATCAGCCCGTACGAATGATCACGTACCGCGCGCGGGTCGCCGGTTACAGAGACACGCTCCTAGCGCACCGGAAGGAGGAGACCCGCAGCACCCTCGGCGAATGGACGCCGACGACCACCGCGACGACACGCGGCTCACCGGCCTGACCCGCAACAACCAGCCCACGGAACGAACTGTCAGAAATCGAACACTCCAGCCGAACCACTCACGCCGGCGCGCGCACGTGAATGATCGAAGTTACTCTTCGGAGCACCCGAGGTCAGACGGAACCCCAGGCCGGCGAAGGGAAAAGAATGCTCGTGGAGAAAAGCACGGCCATGCGCGGAGTCCAACCGGGTCTGTTGACCAAAGTCCCGGAAGTCACGCTCATATTCTGGGTGGCGAAGCTGGGGACGACGGCATTCGGAGAGGCATTCTCCGACTACGTTTTCTTCAACGCCTACATCGGGAGGAACGCGGTCATTCTCATGGCCATGACCCTCCTGGCAGGCTGTTTGATCGTGCAAGTGGCCACAAAGAGGTACATCCCGGTCGTCTACTGGCTGACGGTGACCGCCGTCAGCATCTTCGGCACCATGTCGGCCGACTACCTGAACCTGAACCTCGGAATGCCGCTGTGGGGTTCCACGGTCATGCTGCTGGGCCTGCAGGCAGTGGTGTTCATCGCCTGGTACACCAGCCAGAAGACGCTGGACATGCACTCCATCAACACCCGTCCGCGCGAGGTGTTCTACTGGCTCACCGTCATCTTCACCTTCGCCCTCGGCACGGCTGCCGGTGACTTCGCCGCCGGCCCGCTCGGCCTGGGTACCCTCGCGTCCACGTTCGTGTTCCTCGCGGTCATTCTGCTGCCGGCCGCGGGGTATCGGTGGCTGCGGTTCAACGAGGTGTTCGCCTTCTGGTTCGCCTACACCATCACGCGCCCGCTCGGTGCGTCCTTCGCCGACTGGCTCGGAGTTCCGGCCCCCTACGGCGACGGCCTCCACCTCGGGACGGGCCCGATGAGCCTGGCCACCGGGTCCGTACTGGTCGCCGTCCTCGCCCTGGTCATCACCCGGCACCGGTCGGAGACCGCCCGGCAGAACCCGCTTCCCGAGGTGGGATGAACGAACACGCTGTACTTCCGCGCAGTGTTCGTGGGGTCGGACGGCACCCGCACCATCGTGCTCCAGCCGGCGGCCTTGCCTTACAACCCTTCACCGGCGCGGACCCCTGCGCGCCGGGGAGGGCCCGTGGCGCCGGTCCGACATCTCCAGCATGCCCGACCAGTGAATCCCGTTCACAGCGACAAGTGGGTCGCCACGGTCGGTACAAAGGGAAACAGACCGTCTACATCACCTGCGTTCCACAGTTGAGCGGGGTTCTCGGGAGTGTGGCAGGGCATCGGTGCAGGTCAGACGGTTGCACCTAGCGCGAAAGTCCAAAAACGCCTAGTGGCACGATTTTGTCACTCCCATGCCTGTGACCTGGAATGATGCGCGTATCGTCTAGCGGCATGTATGTGAAGACGACGTCCCGGCGGAACAAGGACGGGCAGACAGTCCGGTATCTGCAGCTGGCCCACAACGAGTGGGACCCGGCCGTGGGGCGTTCGCGTACGAAGGTGCTGCACTCCTTCGGCCGGGAGGACGAGCTCGACCGCGAGGCGGTGCGCCGGCTGGTCGGCGCGCTCTCGAAGCTGCTGGACCCCGCGTCCGCGCTGGCCGCGACCGGCTCGGGAGACCTGTCACTGATCAGTTCCAGGCCGTGGGGCGGGGTGCACGCGCTGGACGGACTGTGGCACCGGCTCGGCCTCGACGGCGTCGTGCACCGCCAACTGGCCGGGCGGCGGCTGGATCCGCGCGTCGAGCGGGTCCTGTTCGCACTGGTCGCCAACCGGGCCCTGGCTGCCTCCAGCAAGCTCGCAGCGACCGAGTGGATCGCCGACGACGTCCACATAGACGGCCTGGAGGCGATCAGTGACGAAGCCTGCTACCGAGCCATGGATTACCTGCTGACCATCGAGCCGGCCCTGGCCAAGGAGGCGTACTTCCAGGTCACCGACCTGCTCAACCTGGAGGTGGACCTGCTGTTCTTCGACACCACCTCCACGTACTTCGAGACCGAGGACGCCGACGAACCTGTCGCCCGCGACGAACACGGCGAGCGCCTGGCCGCCGACGCGCCGGCCGAAGACACGGTGCGGCACGACGGGTTCCGCACCCACGGCAAGTCCAAGGACTCCCGCGACGATCTGCCCCAGGTCGTCATCGGCATGGCCGTCACCCGCGACGGGATCCCGGTGCGGGTGTGGACCTGGCCCGGCAACACCGGTGACCAGGCCCTGATCCGGCAGGTCCGCGACGACCTGCGCGAGTGGACGCTGTCGAAGATCGTGTGGGTCGCCGACCGCGGCTTCACCTCCGCCGCCAACCGCCGGGCGCTGATGCGCGGAGGCGGCGGCTACATCATCGGCGAGAAACTCCGCACCGGATCACCCGAAGTACGCGCCGCCCTCTCACGGCAGGGCCGCTATGCGACCGTGCGTGACAACCTCCAGGTCAAGGAGGTCAACATCGGAACCGACGACCGGTTCGTGATCTGCTTCAACCCCGACCAGGCCACCCGCGACGCCGCGATCCGACAGCGGATGGTCATCCAGCTCACCGAGGCGATCGAGGGCACGGACAAGCTGCCCAGGCCCGAACGCGACAAGCTGGCCGGGGTGTTGTCCACCAAGCCCGGCCTGAAACGGTTCTTGCGCACCACCCCGAGCGGCCTCCTGCGGGTGGACAAGAAGAAGATCGCCGCCGAGGCCAACCTCGACGGGAAGTACCTCCTGCGCTCCTCGGATCCGAAGCTGTCGGCCGAGGACATCGCGCTGGGTTACAAACAACTCCTGGAAGTCGAGCGCGGCTGGCGCGATATGAAGCAAATTCTCGATCTCCGCCCCGTTTACCACCGCCGCGAGGACCGCATCCGCGCCCACGTCCTGCTCTGCTGGCTCGCCCTGCTGCTGATCCGCGTCGCCGAGACCTCCACCGGCCAGACCTGGAACCGCCTGCGCGCCGAACTCCAGCGCCTGCACGCCGTCACCTACACCGGCCCGGCCGGCACCTTCCGCCAGTCCACCGACCTCACCAAGCCCCAGCGCGACATCTTCACCGCCCTGAACGTCACCCCACCCAAGAAGATCATCGATCTGACCGCAGGCCGCTGACCAGGCACTATCCCCCCGCCTAGTGACACGCCATCTCGGCGTGCTCACAGGCGTTTCCGCAGGTCAACCCACGTTTTCGTTCCCTGGTCGACACCGCTAACTGTGGAACTCAGGCATCACGAATGCGCAGTACGTCGCTGATGGTCGGCCCACCATCCGAACCCCGGGAGTTTAGCGGCCAATGATCAAGAGCGCGGTCTGCTCTGTCGTACTCCGGCGGCACTGCCGTCGGTGACGTCAATTCTCGGGTTCTGGCTCACTTTCCGTGGAGGGCTGACTGAGAGGGTGTCTCACGTGGCGAGTTTCGCGAGCTTCTTGTAGCAGGTCAGGGCGGCGGCCAGGCCGAGGAAGGCGAGGAACTGCGAGCCCTTTCGTTCGTATCCGACGGTGAGGCGGCGGTAGCCGAAGAGCCAGGCGATCGGCTGGACCCCCATCCCAAACCCCTGCCATTATGAGCGTTGCGAGCCGGGCAGGCCGGCTCCTCACGGACGGGATGGACACCTCCGCCATGGCCACACCATCCGCGCCGCGCCTGACCGACGCCGCGGAAATCGCCGCCGAACACGGACTGTCGCCCGCCCGGATCAGCATGCTCTACAACCAGCGCGACGAGAATGGCTTCCCCGAAGTCGCCGGCACACGCGGACGCGCCCGCCTGTGGAACCACAGCGAAGTCACCGCATGGTTCGCCCAGCGCCAGCCCGCCCGGCTCCGTCAGCACACCCCACCCACGCGCGAGCCTAACGCGCTCCTCAACGCCGCTGAAGCATCCCGGTTCCTCGGCTACAAGAACCCCAACCAGGTCACCACCTACGTTCGCGACCACCCCGGCTACTTCCCCGACCCCGACCTCACCGAGGAACTCGGCACACCCGACAACCCCTACCGCCGCCAACTGTGGCGGGCCCAGACCCTCCTGGACTGGATGACCACCCGCCCAGGCCGCGGAAAACGCAGCGGAGCCAAACGCGCCGCACCACCCCTGCCCGAAGTCCCCGCCGACGGCGACCCCGACGAACTCCTGGGAGCAACCCAGGCCGCAGCCCTCCTCGGATTCAAAAGCGTCAACTCCTTCAGCAGCAGCCTCGCCCAAGGCAACCTCCCCCTCCTCGAAACCCCCGACGCCCTCACCGAAAAGGGCGCGCGCCGGCGATGGACCCGCCAACGCATCCTCCAACAGGCCGCACAACGCAGCCCCAAAAGGTAGAAGACGGCGGTCTGCTCAGCAGGTCAGGCGCCCGCAAAAGCAATCTGACGGTGGCGCAGAAATACAACCGTGCCAGTGCCATCCAGAGGACACCTCACACCGGCCGCCCGAACGTTCCCGACCTGCATGACGTCTTCCGGGCACCGCCTGGAGGCTCGCTGCACCACCCCGACAGCGGCCCATCGGCGTCCAGGCACGGCATCCCTTCACCCCGCAAAAGGTCGAGACTCCTGCACAGTCGAATTGAGAGAGCGGATACGCGACCAGATGCGCGGATCCGGCTGTCCATCCGTGCGGTTGCGCAGCCCAGATGCCGAGGTGCGCAATCGCCTGCCAGGGCAGGCTGCGGCCGTCTGCGCAACGGCGTGCAGACAACACCTCGCCACGAGCCGCGCGAGCCTTTCGCCTCATTGGCTGCGCCTCGCCCAGGGACGGCTGACCCGTTGGTCAGGCCTGTGGTCGGGCCGACCACAGGTGTCCGGCCCCTGCGGCGGACGAGTGCGCAATCGTGGCTGCGCGGCCGAAGGGTCCGTTACGCATGCGGCTGCGCACCGGGCCCCGGGATTGTGCGCAGTCGCCGTGTACAGCCCGTTGCGCACACCGGCAGGCGACATCGCCCGTAGGACTGCGCACGCACCCGGGCGAGCGTGCGCAATCCGATTCCCCGGCCGGCGCCACGCCCATGCCAGGGGGGCTCTTCCCCTGTGCCGTCCCGGGAACGCTGCCGCCGGCTACCCGCACCCCCAGGCCCTCACCCCAGTGATGCGCTCGATCGCGTCCGACCTCCTCCCCACTCGTGGTCGGGCCCGACCTCACAGGCCCGACCACGGGCTCGTGTCCCGAACGTGATCGTGGTCGGGCCTTCATGGTCGATGGTCAGGTCGGAGTTGGTTGTCTCGGAACCGACAAGAACCCGTTTTGACCTGGGAGTTCGGAATGTCCCCTACCCAACTTGAGTTTCGCGGTTTTGGCGGGCCTGTTGTGATCACGCTGCGTGGGTGAGTCCTGCTTGGGCCCAGGCTTGCTGGACGGTCTGAATTTCGGCGTCGGTCTGCTGGCCTGCGGCAGCGGGGGAAATCGGGCGGCGATGATCGCCGCCTCACGCGCCCCACACGGTTACCGGCGCGCCCGGAACAGCCGACGCCGCCGCGGCTACTCGGGGAAGGCGAGGGTGTAGTGGAAACCGTCGTCGCCGACGGCTTGTCGCAAGGTCCGCATGATCGCCTCGGGATCGTCGTAGGGGCCGTTGACGTAGAACGGCTTGTCATCACGACCGAAGCGGATCGGGCTGGGACCGGCCGGCTCACCGCACAACGGCGGCGGCATCGAAGTCCGCCTCGGGAGCGAACCCGAGCTCGCGGGCGTAGTCGGCGGCGCCGAACACCAGGGCACGGGCAAGCTCGGCAGGAACCTGCACATGCCCCTCGAAGGCGCTGAAGTAGGCGTGCCGGTGCGCAGCCAGCTGACTTGGGGTCATCGGCTCCGCAGGCAGCGCGTTCTTCACCCCCAGGCACCACACATCCAGCAGGAACCCGGCAACCTGGGCCTTCGCGGAGCGTGCGCTGTCCGCGGCGACGAGCACGGCGACAAGGCCGCCTACCTCCTCGACGTCGCAAGCCCCCGGGTCAACGCTTGTCCCCTGTGGCCTACCCCCGAGATCCACACTACGGCTCCAGCCGGCGTTCACCCAGCAACGCGGCTCGCCACGGCCCGACACCGAGACCTGCACAGCGCCGTTGAGCACCCCGACGACATCCCTGACGCCCACCCCCAGCGTTCTGGCGATCGCCTTCGCTGACCGACCCTGCTGGTCCAGTTGCCGTACCTGTTCTACAAGCGCCTGGGTAAGGTCACTGCCAGGCGCAGTCGAGCTCCTGGTGATCCATGCGATGACGCATCCACACGGCCACGTCGCAGACCCGCAGCACGCTGACGGAGAAGACCAGGTTCCCCCGAGATGCGGGCAAAGGTGACGGCTGGCCAGATGGGTCATGAGAGGACCTGTGACTGTGGCTGGTCACGTTTCCGACGACCCAGCCAGGCCCGAGCCCGACGCTCTCATACAAACGCCGAGGCCACACCCACATGGTTGCAGTATTAGGCAGGGTAGCGATGGGGCGTCAGACACGGCAGCTGTAGTTCCGGCGTCTTGGCTGGTCAGCAGCTTGTCGGGGGTGGGGGCGGTAGGGGGACGGCCACCGTGATCATGATGCTTTGTGACGAGTCATCAGGAACAGGTGGCCGCGGAGGTCACAATAGCCGAGCAGGCATGGGGCCGAGTGTTCGGGACGGTAATGGATGCGATCGCCGGCTGCTTCGTGCGGCGTGAGCCCCGCGCGACGGCGGCGGAGCTGGTCGCGGGGTTGCTGTTGGAAGTGGACACGCGGAACTGCTGGACGCTCGGGCAGGCGTTGGGGCATTGCGGGCCGCATCGGCTGCAGCACCTGTTGTCGAGGGCCCGGTTCGAGCGCTGCACCGGCACCCGGACCACCACTCGCGGCCTCCACCGGCACGTCGGCCACCGTCCGTCGGTGACTGCCGTGCACACCAGCCAACCGGGCCCCGCAGACCGGGCAGGCGGCCGCGTCCTGCAGTGTCCGCGCCCACACCACAATCCAACTCCCCCGCCCCCGTCGATCACATCCTCGACGACCAGCGGGGCCGGCCCCGAAACACCACATCCACCACCTCGTTGACCTCACGCACGCCACGTCGACGACACCCACCACCCCTCCCCTCACCCTGCACTACCACCGAAGCGGGACAGGGCCATGCGATGTCCGCACCCGAACGCCGCGCACGACCCACACCCGACCCAAGCCCCGCACGGCCGGCACCGCCGCGGACAGCGTCGAACCAGTCCGATCGCGAGCCGCGAGCGCCTGAGCTAGTGTGAAAAAGTGGGTTTCGTCTAACCCGGAGCAGAATTGTGCGCGCCATCGTCATCGAAAAGTTCGGTGGACCAGACAGCCTCGTCTACACGGAGCTACCGGAGCCCGAGCCCAAGGCCGGTCATGTCGTCATCGAAATCAAAGCATTCGGCCTCAACCACGCCGAGATATATATGCGCAGGGGCGAGTGGGCCGAGGCCGCCAAGGTCAGCGGCATCGAGTGCGTCGGCCTGGTGAAATCCTGCCCCGGCGGTGAGTTCCCCACCGGTACGAAGGTCGCGGCACTGATGGGCGGCCTCGGACGCACCATCAACGGCAGCTACGCCGAATACACCCGGGCACCGGCATCCAATGTCGCAGCCATCGAGTCCGACCTGTCCTGGGCCGAGCTCGCCGTCATCCCCGAAACCTACGCAACCGCCTGGACGTGCCTGTTCCGCAATCTGGAAATCACCCCGGGGCAAACCTTGGTCATCCGCGGAGCGACCTCCGCCTTCGGCCAAGCCGCGATCAACCTCGCGGTGAACGCCGGCGTACGCGTCATCGGCACCTCCCGCAACCGCGAACGCTTCACCCTGCTGGAAAGACTCGGCGCAGAACGAGCCGAACTCGAAGGCCCCGACCTTTCCGAGCGGATCACCGAAGCCAAACAGATCGACGCAGTACTCGACCTCGTAGGCAACACCACCATCCTCGACTCCCTCGCCATGCTCCGCCGAGGCGGCCGCGCATGCCTGGCGGGCTGGCTCGGCGGCCTCGACCCGATCCGCGACTTCAACCCCCTCCTGCAAATGGCAAGCGGCGTCTACCTCACCTTCTTCGGCAGCTTCGTGTTCGGAACACCCAGCTTCCCCCTGTCCGATGTACCCCTCCAAACCATCGCGGAACAGGTGGCAGCAGGCCGCCTCACAGCCAAACCCTCACGCGTGTTCCGATTCGACGAAATACACGAAGCACACCGCGTGATGGAGGCCGGCGAAGCCAAAGGCAAAATGGTCGTCGTCCACGACTGACCCACCACCCATCCCCAACGAAACCGACACAACCGGACGGAGACGCCCCTCCCGGCGACCGACCAAGCCACACACCACTGCGGGCGCCGACAAAACATCCGGCCTGGTCAAGCAACGTGCCGGTATTCGTGCAGGGTTCCGCCGAGTCGGTCTCGTCGGTGGACATCGAGGTGCTCGATCTGCGCTGGCAGGTCGATCGGTTCGGGTAGCAGGCGCACAGGAGCGGCTTGCTTCAGCGCTCGGTGCGGTCGATGCCCGTGGTAGAAGGCCTCGAACTGGCGCAGTGCGTGGAGGAGGTGGCTCTGGTTCCAGATCAGAGTGCGGTCCAGGAGTTCCCTGCGGCAGGTCTGTATCCAGCGCTCCATGACGGAGTTCATCCGCAGTATCCGGATGCCGGTGGTGACGACCTTCAGCCCGGCATCGGCCAGCAGCGCGTCGAAAACGGCGGTGAACTTCGAGTCTCGGTCCCGGACCAAGAATCTGGCCCTGCTGCCCGCGTCCTTTAGGTCCATGAGGAGATTGCGTCCGAGCTGCACGAGCCATTTGGCGGTCGGGTGCACGGTGGCGAGAGTGCGGCCGCCTCATGTCGGAGTCGTCCGTGCTGATGTTCCTGCCGGCGCTGGCGACGGTGACCCCCATGACCCCCGTTATCTTCTTCGCGGTCCTGCAAGAGGGCCGCTGGCCTCCGGGCCCGGCATGACTGTTCCCCCCTGTCGAAGGCATGACCTGGGGGGTGGTGTCACCGGGCCCGCGAGGCGCCGTTGGAGACGCTGATGAGAGGTCCGACTACCGCCTGGCCTGGCGCAACGCCCGGCCGCTTGCGGGCGGCAGGTCTGCATAACGTGGATGCGCGCACGACGCCAACGCCCCGGCCAGCACGCACAAACCCGTTCGGGAGGACGGCTTGTACGACAGCGACGAGATAGGCGTCTTCCTCGGCCTGGACGTCGGCAAGAGCGCCCATCACGGGCACGGACTCACCCCGGCCGGCAAGAAGGTCTTCGACAAGCAGCTGCCCAACACCGAACCGAAGTTGCGGGACGTCTTCACCAAGCTGAAGACCAAGTTCGGCACCGTGCTGGTGATCGTGGACCAGCCCGCCTCGATCGGCGCCCTGCCCCTGACGGTCGCCCGCGACGCGGGCTGCAAGGTCGCCTACCTGCCCGGCCTGGCCATGCGCCGGATCGCCGACCTCTACCCCGGCGAGGCGAAAACCGACGCCAAGGACGCCGCGGTCATCGCCGACGCGGCCCGCACGATGCCGCACACCCTGCGCTCGCTGGAGCTGACAGACGAGATCACCGCCGAGCTGACCGTTCTGGTGGGCTTCGACCAGGACCTGGCAGCCGAGGCCACCCGCACCTCCAACCGGATACGCGGCCTGCTCACCCAGTTCCACCCCAGCCTGGAACGTGTGCTCGGGCCACGACTGGACCACCAGGCCGTCACCTGGCTGCTGGAACGCCACGGATCCCCGGCCGCGCTGCGAAAAGCCAGCCGCCGCAGGCTCGTCGAGGTCATCCGGCCCAAGGCGCCCCGGATGGCGAAGCGGCTGATCGACGACGTCTTCGAGGCCCTCGACGAGCAGACCGTCGTTGTTCCCGGCACCGGCACCCTCGACATCGTCATCCCGTCGCTGGCCCGCTCACTCGGCGCCGTCCACGAACAGCGACGGGCACTCGAAGCCCAGATCAACGCCCTGCTTGAGGATCACCCTCTTTCCAAGGTCCTGACGTCGCTGCCCGGCGTCGGCGTCAGGACCGCCGCCACACTGCTGGTCACCGTCGGCGACGGCACCAGCTTCCCCACCGCCGCCCACCTGGCCTCCTACGCCGGCCTCGCCCCCACGACCAAGTCCTCCGGGACCTCGATCCACGGTGAACACGCACCCCGCGGCGGCAACCGGCAACTCAAACGCGCGATGTTCCTGTCCGCATTCGCCGCCCTGCACGATCCCGCCTCCCGCACCTACTACGACAAGTGCCGGACCAGAGGAAAGACCCACACCCAGGCACTCCTCCGCCTCGCCCGGCAACGGATCAACGTGCTGTTCGCGATGCTCCGCGACGGCACCTTCTACGAACCCAGAACCCCACGCCTCGCTTGACTAAAGACATAGGTGCGCCGTGAAGCGCGAGTTGTTCGAGTGGCGGTGAAAGGACGCCACCGCCGACCTGTCGCAGCAGGGCGGTTGAAGCTGAGGGCAGCCCGACCCGGGAGGTGCCGGGGAGGGTGGCAAGCGGCTCTGACAAAGCCGGGACGTATCAGCACTGCCAGATGGTGCGGGCCCGGCAAGCGAGACGGAAAGGAGTACGCGAGGAACCGGCGTTGACACCTCCTTACTCGTCACCAGCTCGAACCTGGCGGATCTGGGCTGGATGCGGTGCGTCCCTGCCTTGCTATGGGGGCGGGGAACTTCCCGGGCGATT
>NZ_JBSFJX010000237.1:0-11300 GCF_053598275.1 Streptomyces sp. NPDC001156
CCCTGGGGGCGAAACCCCGTTTCCTGCCCTGCTCCGCAGGGGTCCGATTCCTCCCCGGCCTGAAGGCCGGGGCGTCCTCGGAGGCATTTGGTGAAATCTTCGCCGGTTGCCAAGGGCGGGCTCTTGGCGGTGCAGTGCCCTGCGACGGTTGGCTGGTTCTCAAACCGCGTCGGCCGGCGTCCCTTGCGCTGCGATCTTCAGGTGTGCTCTGACCGCGATCGGGACGTGGCGTCGGAAAGGGGAGGGGGCATGACGAGGGAGGGGAGCGCCCGTGGGGGGCCGATAGCGTCGTTCCAAGCGCTTCATGGTGCGCCTGCAGGCAATGGTCCATGCCTGCCGTGCCAGTGCCGATGTGATCGGCGGACGATGCGACGATCTCTCGGAGCATGGCGGCTTGCTTCTCCGGCAACGCGTACTTCACCGCCCAGGGCTCCGCTCGGCTCTCCGCAGAAAGGAGCGTCACAGCAGGCAGCAGAGGCAGATTACTGCTCGGTTTCGTAGCCGGTCCGGGTGCCTGTAGTCATGTGAGGGTCCGGATGCGATCAGTCGATGTCCGGATCATCGGACTCATTGGGTAGCCGGGTTGCGAGGTCATCGGCCCACAGCACGGCCCAGGCGCGGAGAGCGGTGATGGCTTCGTCGTCGAGGCCATAGGCGATCAGGGCTTCGTCGTCGGTCCATTCGGCGCCTGCCAGATTCGCTTGAAGGTCTTCGCGCTCGAAGCGACCGCGGGCGTGGCGACGGCCGAACTCCTCGAGTTCGGCATTGGTCCAGCGGCGAGAGGCCGCGAACACGTCGATCAGGTCGCGGGGAGCTCCACGGTCGGCGAGGGCGCGGACTTTGGTCCCGATTACGTCCTCCTCCGCGAGGACGGGCCCGTAGGGGCTCTGGGTGATCGGCCGCCAGAAGATCTCCTTGAGGATGTCGACTTCACAGTCCTGACCGGTGACCGGATCGGACACGGTGAAGCGGGCGGACAAGGGAGCGGTCTCCAGCGCCCGGACCTGCCAGCCCCGTGCTTCCAGGCCATTCTGGAGGGTGTTCGCGATGTCGGCCATGGGGGTCGGGTTCTCGGTGGCGACATCGAGGTCCTGGCTGGGACGGTTCACGAGGCGGTGCGCCCGTACGGCGTATCCGCCGGTGAGGACCAGTGGATACGGGGAGCCGAGAGCGATGACATCCGCCAGGAGCCGCGTGTGCAACTCTGGCATGTCCGTCACGCGGCTGCCCGTGTACGGGTGGCGAGCTGGGAGAAGGCGTCTTCCCACACGGTGCGCACGGTGCGGCCGACGAGGGTGCGCAGCACCGGCCACATCTGGAGGAGGAGGTCCTGGTTGAGGTAGTGCGGCAGGTCGTCGCGCAGGCCCTCATGCAGGACGGTGCGGTACAGGCCCATGCGCTGGCGTGGCTTGCCCATGTCGTACGAGGTCATCCCGGACCAGGCAATGTGCAGCGGCAGATCCACGACCCCCTGAGTCGGGCCGCGCAACTGGTCAAGCGACTCCGGCAGACGGCGCCGGAACTTCTCCCGGTACAGCGCGAGGTCCTCGGCGTCCGCGCCTGCGAGGTTCATCGGCGCCGGTGTGGGGTGCTGTGGGCTGGAGGGCATGACTCCATTATGGCGGGCGGAGAACTCGTGCGGGGCATGATGTGCGTGCTGGCGTCCAGAGTGAGCGAGGGGGGTGGATCGTTGGTTGAGCTGGTGGCAAGCGCCGCCGCGAGACCCGGCTGCACCGAGCGCGGGTGACGTCCGGCATGCCGCTCCGGTCCCTCGAGGTGACGTTGTAGTCACGAGCGGCGATCTTGTAGCACGAGCAGCGCTGCGAGGGCCGTGGCGGGGTCTGGGTCGGGTTGACCGATGGGCCACCAGGCGCCGTCCTTCTTCCCGTACGGATACCACCGGCCGTCGCGGCCGTAGCGCAATTGGCGGTCGCGGCCGACGACGGTCCAGCGGTTGCGCCACGCGCGCAGCTGAGGCGGCCGTCCGTCCGCCCAGTCCTCGGTGAGGGAGGCTCGGGCGCGGGCGAGTACGGACGGGTCCGGGGTCCAGGAGTCCTCTAGCACCGCGAGTGCGGCCGTGCCGCCGTGGCGCCAGGCCCGTACCGCCTGGGCGAGCTCGGACAGCGGGCGACCGGTGCTCTCGGCGATCCGGGCGAAGACCTCTGTCTGTGGGTGCTCGGCGGCGATGCGCACAGCGTCCTGCCACTCCGTCAGGTCAGCCGGAGTGGGTGGTGCGTCGTCCGCCAGCGCGGCGGCGAGTCGGCGACGGGCACGCTCGGCTGCGTCGGCGGCCAGGGTCTCCAGAGCCTGCGGGTCGACGCCTGGTTCGGCGGGTTGGGAGGTAGCGAAGACGGGCGGGCGCCCGGCGCGTTCGGGCAGGGGCGGCGGCCCGGGCAGCGGTGGCAGGTCGGCGCGCGCGGCGAAGGCCTCCCGGGCCGGTGTACTTGTCGGTGTGGTGGGGGTGCGCGGGGACGGAACCGACGCTGACGCCGAGGCGGCGCGGGCGGTGTTGCGGCGGTCGAGCTCGTCCAGCACCTGCTGTTCGCCGCGGCCGCGCATCAGCAGCAGCACGAAGGGGTCCTCGTCCAGCAGGCGTGCGACCTGGTAGCACAGCGCGGCGCCGTGTTTGCACGGGTAGCCCCAGTCGGGGCAGGAGCAGGACGGCTCCAGGTCGTTGGCGGACGGTAGCAGCCGCACGCCTGCCGCCAGCGTGTCCTGCAGCAGCTCGGTGGGCATGTCGTGGTCCAGCAGCGCGGCGATGTGCCCGGCGCGCGCCGCCACTGCGTTAAGGAGCCGGTCCCATTCCGTGTCGCTGAGGACGGGGATCGTCAATGACACACGGTAGGGCCGCGGCCTGCTGCCCTGCACTGGGGCGCTGATCCGGCCCGGGACTACGGTCATCTCGCCCACGGATCCGCGCCGCGCGTAGGTGCGACCGCGGGTGAGGCGGCCGGAATCGAGTGAGCACTCCTCCAGCGCCGACACCCACGCCTCGCCCCACCAGGTTGAGGCGAAACTGCTCCGGCGGCCGGGAGCCGGAGGGAAGGGAGGGAACGTGCGGGCGAGCTGATCCTGGGCCCGCTGCTTGGGCTTTGTCGGGCGCGGGCTCACTTGCGGCCTCCCCTCGTGGTGCTCTGACGAATCGTGCTCCAGGGTGTGGTGTTGTGGCGCATCGTTACCAGTTCGGCTAGCTCGGCGTCAGAGAGTTCGGTGAGTGCCGCCTCGCCATGGCTCAGCACGGCGTCCGCGAGCCCCTTCTTCTGCTTGAGCATCTCCGCGATCCGATCTTCGACTGTCCCCTCCGCGATCAGCCGGTGCACCTGCACCGGCTGGGTCTGGCCGATGCGGTATGCACGGTCGGTGGCCTGGTCTTCGACCGCCGGGTTCCACCAGCGGTCGAAGTGGATGACGTGGCCGGCGCGGGTCAGGTTGAGGCCGGTGCCGGCGGCCTTGAGGGAGAGCAGGAAGACCTGCCGTTCGCCGCGCTGGAAGCGGTCGACCATCTCCTCGCGCTGCTTCACCGGCGTCCCGCCGTGCAGGAACTGCGTCGCGGTGCCGCGGGCGGCGAGATGCTGCTCCAGCAGCCGGCCCATCTCGACGTACTGGGTGAAGACGAGCACCGAGCCGTCCTCAGCCACGATCGTGTCCAGCAGCTCGTCGAGCAGCTCCAGCTTGCCGGAGCGGCCGGCGAGCTTCCCGTTCTTCTCCTTCAGGTACTGCGCCGGGTGGTTGCAGACCTGCTTGAGGCCGGTGAGCAGCTTCATCACCAGGCCGCGCCGGGCCATCCCGTCCGCCTCGCCGATCGCAGCCAGCGACTCGCGCACCAGCGCCTCGTACAGGGACGCCTGCTCCTTCGTCAGCGAGACGGGCTGGTCGGTCTCGGTCTTGGGCGGCAGCTCGGGGGCGATGCCGGGGTCGGACTTGCGGCGGCGAAGGAGGAAGGGGCGGACCAGGCGGGCGAGGCGGTTCGCGGTCTCCTGGTCGCCGTCGGCCTCGACCGCGCGGGCGTAGCGGTCGCGGAAGGCGGTGAGCGTGCCGAGCAGGCCGGGTGTCGTCCAGTCGAGCAGGGCCCACAACTCGGAGAGGTTGTTCTCAACCGGGGTGCCCGTCAAAGCGATGCGCCCGGCGGCGGGGACGGTGCGCAGCGCCCGCGCGGTGTCCGAGTACGGGTTCTTGACGTGCTGCGCTTCGTCGGCGACCAGCAGGCCCCACGGCACAGTGGTGTCGGCCAGGCGCTGGGCGTCGCGACGCAGTGTGCCGTACGTGGTGAGGACGAAGGTGTTTGGCGCGAGGTCGTCCAGGGTGCGGCCCGGGCCGTGGAAGCGGCGTACGGCGATGCCGGGTGCGAAGCGCTGCACCTCGCGCTCCCAGTTGCCGAGCAGGGACGTCGGACAGACCACCAGGGTGGGGCCGTGGGCCGATCGCTCGTGGTGGCGCAGGTGGAGGGAGATCAGGGTGATCGTCTTGCCCAGGCCCATGTCGTCGGCGAGACAGCAGCCCAGACCGAGGGAGGTCATCCGGTCCAGCCAGGTGAGGCCCCGGAGCTGGTAGTCGCGCAAGGTAGCTGCGAGCATGGCGGGTTGGCTACTGGTGGCCGATGCGGCGTCCGGGCCCGCCTCCGCCTGGGTGATCCGCGCACGCAACTGCTCCAGGGTGCCGCCCGCGGTGACCGGTACGGACGTGCCGTCGATCTCTACCTCGCCGGTCAGAGCCGCGCCCAGGGCGTCCATCGCGGTGAGCTCGCGGCCGCGCTGCTTGCGGACCTTGCGGACCAGCGCCTGGTCGACCACCACCCACTGGTCGCGCAGCCGCACCACCGGGCGGTGCGCCTCGACCAGGCGGTCCATCTCCTCCTCGGTCAGCGGCTCCCCGCCCAACGCCAACTGCCAGCGAAATTCGAGGAGTTGACCGGAAGAGAGGAAGGTCTCCAGATCCGACTGCGTCTTCTTGCGCCGGGGCGGCTCCAGCAGGCCGGTCGCGGTCAGCTCCTTCGCCAGGCCCTTTGGCAGGTGGACCTGGATTCCAGCGGCGGCCAGCCGCTCCGCGGCCTCGCCGAGCAGGTCCGTCAGCTCGTCGTCAGCGAGCTGCAGCACGTCGGGCGCGGCCGCGGAGAGCAGGCGCGACAGCGGCGGCCATGCCTTCGCGCCGCGGCGCAGCGCCAGCAGCGCGTCGATACGGGTACGGGCGCCGAACTGCTCCGGGGCGGCTGCATCCCCGGCCCACAGCTCCGCCGCGTCGACCACCAGCATGGGGTCGGCGAGACTGTGCAGCTGCACCACGGCCCGGAACTCGGGCCCGGCGCCGCCACTGTCGCCGTAGCCTTCGCCGTCCCAGCTGCCGCCCCACGCGTCGCTGCCTTCCTCCAAGCGCAGGGAGACGCGCACGCCCGCGTCCATCCCCGCGGCCACCTCGGCAGCCCACTCCCGCTGGTCGGGGATGGGTACCGGCATCCGAGCAGCGAAGGCCGGACCGGCGGTCAGGTGGCGCGCTGCCGGGGAGCGCGGCAGGCCGTCCGCGACCGCGTCCAGAAAGGCGCGCAGCAGCGGCTCGGCGGCGGGCAGCGCTACGGGCGACGAGCTCGGCAGCGGGACCGCGCGCGCCTCCGGCGGCATCGCCGCCGCGAGGTCGCGGATCCGGCGCACGTCGTCGCCGTCCAGCGGACCGAGCCGCCAGGCGTCGAACCCGGCGGGGCTCAGCCCCGGCAGCAGCCGCCCGCGCGCGGCGAGTTGAAGCGCGATGAGGGCCCCTGCTCCCCACAACGCGGCGGAGACGGAGACGGAGGCGTTGCCGCTCTGCAGCATGGCGCGAGCGCGGGTGAGTACGGGCACCGCCTGCGCGACCGGCAGCAGCACCGCAGTCACGCTCCGCCGCCGGACCCCGTTCCCGTACGGCCGCACGACGGTGAGCTCCTCCGGCTCCGCATCGCAGTCGGGCAGCTCGCCGCCGTCTGCCCGCCAAAACGCCACGCGGCCCTCCCGGGCCGGATCTCCGGGCAGGAAGACGGCCTCGCATGCGCTGAGCGCGGCTGGGACAGCCGGCGCAAGCGCTCCTGGCTTCCTCTGCTCGACAGGCTCGTCCACTCCGACGACCTGGAGGATACGCGCCATGAGTTGGATGCCCTTCGAGCCGGGGTGCGGGTATGCGCGATGACACCGGCACGCCTTGTCATCGCGCATCCACAAGCTGTACGGCGGAATGCTATCGGTCCGTAGACAGGTGCTCGCGGCGCGGACAAAGGACGGGTGAGCGTCAGGAGCGGAACACCCCCGCGTCGGGGCCCTTTCGAAGGAGACGCCTGTGCCTACCGTTTCTCATTGCATCCAGTCCGCACCGTGGCCGCGCTATCAGTACGGCGGTCGTGGACATCGCCTTCCCGCGCACCGTATCCGCGTCGACCGTCTCCGCCCTCGCCGCCCATATCGGCAGTCCGTCCGCACGGGCTAACCCGTAGCCCCGTGCTTGCGCATCGTCTGGGCTCGGGCGGTGAGCGTGGACATTTCTTGAAGGTCGCTGTCTCCTTGGATGCGCGGGGACTTGTCCGGCCCGCACAGGGCACTTGTCCTTCATGAGACTTGGCAACGCACTCACCTTGGAGCTTGTCCGCAGTTACGTCGCCAAGCAGGGCTTCACAGCCTCGGGCGTAAGCGACGCTGGGTTCGCCGCCGAGTGGCGGCTTGAATTGTCCGGTCGCCCGCGCCTGACCATCCACGACACGCGGTGGGACGGCGGCGAGCGGGACGTCGTGCTGCAACAGCCGCCCCTCGTCCCGGAGATGCCTGCGGCCCTGGCCAACCTCCATGGTCGGCACCGGGCCGGAATAGCGGGAGTTTCCCCGGGCTTCCAGCGGATGATGGCCTACCTGTCGCTGCCTCACCCCGACGGGCGGCCGAAGCAGAAGAGGGCCCTGACCACCGCGCAGTTGGCAGAGGGCTGCGGCGAGGATCTACTGAGAGAGGTTGTCGCACGTCCGGGTGTCTCGCTCGTGCCCTCCTTCGACCTCACCAAGCCGCAGGACACGGAACGGTTCCAGCACGCTGTCCGTTTTCAGGAGGAGGACCGGGAGACACCCGTTGTCGTATACGTCCTCACTCGGCTCATGCCGATCTTGAGGGACACTGGTTGGGTGCCGGACCCGTAATGTTCGCCGTGGGCTGTCGGCGCAATGAGGCCAGCACTCCCCACGCCATTTGTTGGGTAGGGGACATTCCAAACTCCCAGGTCAGAAGAGGTTTGTCGGGTTCGCGACAACCCGCCGACCCCGACCTGACCATCGACCATGAAGGCCCGACCACGACCACGATCGGGACACGAGCCTGTGGTCGGGGCTCTGGTCGGGCCCGACCACGAGTGGGGAGGAGGTCGGACGCGGCCGAGCGCATCACTGGGGTGAGGGCCTGGGGGTACAGGTAGCCGACGGTAGCGTTCCCGGGACGGCACAGGGGAAGAGCCCTCCCCGGCACGGGCGCGGCGCCGGCCGGGGAACCGGATTGCGCACGCTCGCCCGGGTGCGCAGCCCTACGGGCGATGTCGCCCGCCAGCGTGCGCAACGGGCCGAACACGCCGACTGCGCACAATCCCGGGGCCCGGTGCGCAGCCGCATGCGTAACGGACCCTTGGGCTGCGCTGCCACGATTGTGCACCCGTCCATCGCACGGGCCGGACGCCTGTGGTCGGCCCGACCACAGGCCCGACCATCGGGTCGGCCGTCTCTGGGCGAGGTGCAGCCAATGAGGCGAAAGGCTCGCGCGGCTCGCGGCGCGGTGTTGTCTGCACGCCGTTGCGCAGACGGCCGCTCGTCGACCCAGTGCTCGATCACGACGAGCGGGCCTGGATAGCGTTGTGCGAGCTCCGCGCAGTTTTCACCCGCGGAGTTCGTGATGGTCGCGCCCATCCCCCGTCTCGGTAAGAGGTCGCGATCCGTGACCGGGTGACCTTTCGCTGGGTGGGGAATGGTCGCAGCAGGGTTGTGTATGGGGCTGGCCGCATATGGGGGTGTCTGTGGATCGGCAGAGTGGGGTTCCCGCTCAGCGGCGTGTCTGGTGGCTGCTGGTGGCATTGGGTGTGATTGCTGTTCTTGGTGCGGCGTTCCAAGCGGCCGGTTCGAGTGTGCCGACTTCTGTTCAGGTGCTAGTGGCCGTAGTGGTTGCCGCGAGCGGCGTGTTGGTGCCGGAGGTGCTCGGTCGAGTCCGGCAGCAACAGCAGGCTGCAGTGCGTGTCCTGGGTCATTTGAGGCGACCGCTGGGGACGTCGCCGATCCCGTTCGTTCGCGAGGTAGCCGACCCGGAGTTCATCGGCGCGAGCCGGTCCGCATTCGGCTCCTCGCCGCCCTACGTGGGGCGGACCCGCGACGGCGACCTGCGCGAGGCGCTCGGCGAGCATCCTTTCGTCCTGGTCGTCGGAGACTCCAAGGTCGGCAAGACACGCACCGCCTTCGAAGTTATGCGCGCACTTTTCAGCGACCGCGCTTTGCTCATACCGGCCCAGCCTGCCTCGGTGAGCCAGCTCCCCAAGGTGCTCGCCATGACGCCGTCCGCCGTGGTGTGGTTGGACGATCTTGAGAGGTACCTCGGCTCGGACCTGCTGACGGATCACGTCCTTGACCAGCTGCTCCTCCCAGGCCGGACCAGAGTTAGCGTCCTGGCGACCATTCGTTCGAGTGAGATGGGCCGCTACGCCCCTCGCCTGGGCAGCGAGCAGCAGGAGGTCCAAGATCCGGCGTGGAAGGTGATCCAGCGGGCGCATCAGGTGCGGCTCAAGCGCCGGCTGGACGCGGTGGAGCACCACGCCGCTGTGGCCGTTCTCGGGGATCCGAAGCTGATCGCCTCGGTGACGGCGCATGGCTTGGCAGCTTACCTAGCGGCCGGACCCGACCTGGTGGACAGATACCACAATCGCGGGGAAGACCAGCCGGTTGGTCCGGCGCTGGTCCGCGTTGCAGTCGCCTGGCGACGAGTCGGACTGCACCGTCCGGTGCCGGTGAGAGTCCTCAGGGAGCTGTACTTCGATTTCCTGCATGAGCAAGACCAAGTGCCGGAGCATCGACGCAGTGAGGCCTGGCGGCAGGGGCTGCAATGGGCGACCGAGCGGGTCTCCGGTGCGAATGCCCTGTTGTCCACGTCGGCTGAGGGAGTCATGGCCTTCGACTACATCATTGACCAGCTGGGTGAGATTCCCATTCCGGACGGATTTTGGTCGATAGCCCTCCAGGCAGCGTCGGGTGATCCGAGCGAGAGCTTGCGCCTAGGCAGCGTCGCCTACGAACGGGGGGTCTTCCGAGTCGCCGAGCGAGCCCTCAGCCAGGTCGCCACGAGTGACTCCGACCTGGCGCCCGGGGCAGCGAACAACCTTGCGCTGACCCTGGATGCTCTCGCACACGAAGCTGATGAGGAATCGGTTCGCCGCAGCTATTGGGATCGCGCCGAACACGCCTACATTCAGGCCGTCGACTCCGGCCCGCCTGACATTGCAGTCCAAGCCATGGTGAACTTGGCCTGCCTTCTTGCCGATCACGGCGATCGCGAGCGCTCCCGTGAGACTTTCCAGCGCGCCATCACCGCAGGCGATCCCGACCAGACCCCCCGCGCGTGGCGCCTGCTGGGATACCGACTCAGCGACTGGGGCGACACCCTCGGAGCGGCCACCGCCTTCCGCCACGCAGCCGCCACCTCTCATTTCGAACAGGCCCCCAAGGCACTCATTGCCATCGGTGACCTCCTTGCTGGCGCCGGCGAGCTGCAGTCGGCAGCAGCGCTATATAGGCAGGTGATTGATGGAGACCAGCAGGAACTCGCCACCGTGGGCGCCATGAACCTTGGCATGATGCTTGCCGAGAACGACCCCGACGCAGCCAAGCGAGCCTTCGCACAGGCCCACGAGCTCTCCTTGCGATACAGCGAACTGCCGTGGTCGAAGGGCGGACCACTGTTCAACTCCGTGCTCCACTATGGTTCTGCATGGGCACACGGTGCGTACCCCAAGGTCATTGCTGCCGGCCACCCCCGATTCGTGCCCATGGCCTGGGCCCTCCTTGGTTGCCTGCTGATGGAGGAGGGGCAGCCCGACGAGGCCCGGGAAGCGTTCGAGCAGGCGATGCTCGATCCCGTGCACGCAGAAGCCCGGCACATCGCGGCACAGGGGCTGCTAGCCCTGTCCAACCCGGAGCAGGCGCTTCCCGTGCGCCATCCCCGTGATGTATAAGTTCCGCCGGAAGGATCACATTCGGTCGTGCACTGCGTCTCCGAGCGCCAGGCCCACGAGGTCCTGGCGGCTGTCGGGAACAGGATGGAGGAGGTCGGGCTGCGACTGCATCCCGACAAGACCAAGATCATGTACTGCCAGGACGGACACCGGCGTCGCTCGTACGAGCACACGAGTTCACGTTCCTCGGGTACACGTTCCGCCCGCGCGGTGCCCGACGAAGGGACGGGAAGCTGTTCCTGTTCTTTTCGCCGGCGGTCAGCAAGGACGCCCCGCCTCTGCGGTCGTGCCGCGGCAGCCCATTTGCGGTGCTCGTGGATGAGATGGTCGAGCGTGTTGACGAGCAGGACCAGGCCTTGGCGGTGGTCGGCCGGGGCGAGGCCGTTCGCCATGGCTGGTTGCATCGGATCGCCGTGACGGTGTGCCGGGATCGGGAAGGCCGCATCCTCGTACAACGTCGTTCCGAGCACGTCGCTCGGTTCCCGGGGCACTACGAGGTAGCGTCCGGCGGTGCCGTTGTCGCGGGCGAGTCCTATGAGGAAGCCGCAGCGCGCGAACTGGCCGAGGAACTGGGCGTTCGAGCACCGGTCCGCTTCATCGTGAAGTTCCTGAACCGCAGCGGGCTCAGCCCCCATTGGCTTGCCGTTCACGAGGCTGTCCTGTACGACAATCCCAATCCTGACCCGGACGAAGTGATGTGGCACGGCTGGCTGTCGGCGTCCGAGCTCCTCCGGTCGATGCGGGAGAACCCGTTCACTCCGGATACCCATGACATCCTGAGTCACTACTTTTCCGCCGTGGAGCGGGGAATCGTCTGATCGCCTTGGAAGGAATTCAGGCCCTCAGCGGCGACGGGCCGGGTCTGCCGGGGGAGCTGGGCGGGTGGGTGCGGGCAGTCATCGTGTCCGGTGAGGTGCGACGGCCGACGGTGTCGTCTCTACGCAGCACCCTATCCGAGGCACGTCCTACCGTTCCTCGTCAGTGAGCAGGAGTGAGTCTTGTACCCAGTCCTGGTCAACTGGCGCATCCCGAACGGTGGTGGATGCACTGGTCTCCCGCGTTCGCGCCGCGTCCGGCGACACGGATCGTGTCCGTGGTCCGGG
>NZ_JBSFJX010000238.1:0-11265 GCF_053598275.1 Streptomyces sp. NPDC001156
CTGTGCCCGCACTGCCTGACCCCGCTGCGGCACCGCAAAGCCCCCGACCGGCCCACCATCGCGGGATGGAAATGGGCCATCTGCCCCAACCAGGAGTGCCGTTGGCAGGGCGATCGCGACCACGGTGCCTGGCGTCGTATCGCAGCCCGCGGCCTGGCCCATCAGACCAAGACCGTCATCGACCGCGCCAGCGGCCTCATGATGATCCGCTCGGTCGTCGACAAGCTGGAGTCGAAGGCAGTCCTCACCACGACATCGAAGACCAGCCGGAAGGACCGGTCGAAGACCGGCCCCACCCGGCCATGTTCCACACGCCCCGCGCCCAGGCGACGCAGGGCACCCTCCCCAGCAGGCCGCCCGTGCGGCCCTGCTGGCCAGCGTCCGGAGGGACACGCACCCACGGGCCGAACCCAACTGCCCCGCGCAGCCGACCGGCACCAGGACGTGAACACGATCAGTACACCCACCACCGGCCACCGGCCACGAGGAGCAGCACTCGGCGCGGGATTCCACCTCCACGCCCACGCCTCCCCACCACGGTGGGAAACGATCCCGGAAACACAATCCAACTCAGGATCGCATAGCTGATTAGAGACGCTGCCCTCAGCTTCAACCCTGCTGCTGCGACCGCGGGTTGGTGCAGGTCTTCCATCTCCACTCGAACCAACAGCGCCTCACGGCGCAAACAGAAGTTGAGCCAGAACCTGAGTTTGGAAGTCACTGTGGCCTTCCTCGCGGGGCCGAGTGTGGCTGTTTTCAGGAGGCCCGCGCATGCAGTCCGAGCGTGCCAGGATGGACGTCCATCGCAAAGTGCCTGGTCACAGGCCATGCGTGAGTTTCCGCACCCCACACCCCGAGATCCCGCCTCCTCCACGGCTCCAGCACGAGTCGCGAAGCCCCTACATCAACTCGCTGGATCGAGGCTCAATCCGAGCTGATGAGCCTGTACTCCTCAGGGTCCAGCACCTGGGTGCGCTCCCTGTACTCCCGCATATAGCCGGGCCAGTTGGCGACTATCCGGCCTGTGGCGTCGCGGTACCAGGAGTCGCAGCGGGTCCACGCTGTCCCCGCGAATCGGGCCTGCAATGCGCGGTCCCCGGCGGCCTCGACCTCCGGACGCACCTCGATCGCGGCCGCGCCGTTGTGCTGGACCCACTGCAGCGCCTGGCGCAGATAGCCGGCCTGGGCCTCCAAATAGAAGATGATCGAGCCCCCGGAAGTGTTGGTGTTGGGCCCGTACATCAGGAAGAGGTTGGGGAACCTGGGGACCGTGATGCCCAGATGAGCATGCGGGCCGCCGGACCAGGCCTCGCTGAGCGTGCGACCCCCAGTGCCGATGACCTCCATGGGCAACACGAAATCGTTGGTGCGGAAGCCAGTGCCGTAGATGACGCAGTCCACCGGGTGCACCCGGCCGTCCGCGGTCTGCGGGCCTTCCGGCCGCATCCGGACGATCGACTCGGTCACCAGCTCCACGTTCTCGCGCTGCAGGGCGGGCAGGAAGGTGGAGCTGAACAGGACGCGCTTGCAGCCGAACTGGTAGTCCGGCAGAGCACGGCGGCGCACCTCGGGATCGCGCAACTGCCTGCGCATGAACGCGGCGGAGAGCGCCCCGCCGAGCCGGCCCGCAGTGCGCGGGTGGCGGATGGCGACCGTCAACGACCCCGCGTAGCAGGCGATCAGGCTGCGCCACAGGCTCCGCGTCACGGGGACACGCCGGAAGAGCTCGCGCACCGGGCGCGCATAGGAGCGGTTGATCCGCGGCAGATACCAGTTCGGTGTGCGTTGAAAGACCGTCAGGCCCGCAACTCGGTCGGCGATCTCGGGGACGAACTGGGTCGCGCTGGCCCCCGTGCCGATCACCGCGACCCGCTTTCCGCGCAGGTCGTAGCAATGGTCCCAGCGTGCGGAGTGGAAGCTGTGGCCGGAGAAGCAGTCCAGGTCGGGGATCCTGGGCAGGGCCGGCTGGTGGAGCTGCCCGGTGGCCATCACCACGGCGTCGGCGGTGCGGGTGGCGCCGGGGCGCCCGTCAGTGTCCTCGACGGAGACCTTCCAGGTGCGGGAGCGCTCCTCCCAGCGACAGGCGGTAACCCTGGTGCCCGGGGTGATCAGCCGCTCGACGCCGAACTCCGCGACCACCGCGTGCAGATACTCCAGGATCTCGTCGCCCGGGGAGCAGATTCGGGACCACTCCGAGCGCTGGGCGTAGGAGTAGGAGTACAGATGGCTGGGCACATCGCAGGCCGCGCCCGGGTAACGGTTGAAGTACCAGGTGCCGCCCGGTTCGGGCGCGGCCTCCAGGATCTCCAGATCATCGAACCCGTACCGCCCGAGTTCTATCGCCGCTGCGATCCCGCCGAATCCCGCGCCAACGACAACCACCCGCATGAGCGCCTCCTCCACTCCCCTCCGCGAGGCTAGCGCGCCCCCCGTGCCCTGACATCGCACGGCCACCACGAACATGCTGGAGATCGTCGGCGGCCGCACGAGTTTCCCTCCCCGGCTGAAGCCGGGGATACCCCCGCAAGATCAACGGATGGAGGTGCCCCCGAGGGCATACCGATCCGATCCGTAGTGCCGTTTCAATAGGTAGAACTGCAACCGCGACAACGGGAGCCACACATGCCTGCAGTAGGCGAGAGTGAGCGCGCCCCCAACATCGCCAAAGGCGTATGGGACGCCGCCGGAGCCCGCGCCAAGTCCGAGGGCCTGCCTCTCATCTGGATCATGAGCCGCGCCCTCACCGAGTACGCCGCAGGAACTCTCCCCCTCGTGCCGGAGATTCGTCGGCCCTGCGCGTTCTGGACGATGGCTGGCCTGGTCGCCGCTCGCAGGGCCTTCCAGGTAAGGCGCGTCTCCTCGGTCAGGAGGTGGTGTCTCTCCGGCCCGACCTCCTACTCGATCCAGCGCACCGCGAGACGGCCGGCTTCGAAGACTTCGCCCTCGCCGTCCTGTAGGCGGCGTGAGCAAAGGAACTGCACGACGGCCGAGTGTCCGAGGTCGGATCTGGGGGCGACGGCGTCGTCCACCAGGACGTCCTCAGGTGCCCGGGCCCCAGTCGGCAGAAGCAGAAACGCTTGCCGACCGCCGCAGCTCAGGGCCTCACCGAGTTGGCGATGCAGATGCACCTGGTGAAGGCCCTTCGGGCCGGGGTGACTGCACAGCCAGCCGGAGCGCGGCAGGGCTTCGCTGATGCGCTGCCCAATGAGTTGCTCGTCTTGGGGCAGCGACCACACATCGGTCGTCTTCGTTCGGGAGCCAGGAGAAGCCACGCGCGAAGCATGGCAGAGAACGAGGACATTCCCGCGGGGGCGTCCGGGACCCCGCTGCCTGCCTCCGGACTCTGCTGGCCGATGCGAAGATCACGGGATGCCTCGTGTGATCACCGCATCGGAAGCCTCGTGGATACTCCCGTTCACGGGGCTGACTCCGCGGGAATTCCGCACGTTGATCGTGACGCTGCGACGCGAGGGCGCCGATGGAGTACGTCCGGGACGCCCCTGGGGACTGTCGCTTGAGGACCGGGTTCTGCTGGTGGCTGCCTACTGGCGGACGAACCTGACGTTGCGACAGCTTGCGCCGCTCTTCGGTGTGTCCAAGTCGGCAGCTGACCGCATGCTGCAGCACATTGGCCCGCTGCTCGCGCTCAAGGCCCGCAGCCAGTTCCGCCCGGGCACCGTGCTGATCGTGGACGGCACGCTGGTGCCCACCCGGGACCGCTCCATCGCCGCACAGTCGAAGAACTATCGCTACTCGACCAACCACCAGGTCGTCGTCGACGCTGACACCCGCCTGGTCGTCGCCGTGGGCCGCCCGCTGCCAGGCAACCGCAATGACTGCAAGGCCTGGACCGAGTCGGGTGCCGCTGCCGCGGTGGGCAAGACGACGACCATCGCCGACGGCGGCTACCAGGGCACCGGACTTGTCATCCCGCACCGGCGCCCGGCTGGCGACGAACTGTGCGGCTGGAAGAAGGAGCACAACCACTCGCACAGGCAGGTCCGCGCCCGCGTCGAGCACGTCTTCGCGCGGATGAAGACCTGGAAGATCCTCCGCGACTGCCGCCTCAAGGGCGACGGCGTCCATACCGCCATGCTCGGCATCGCCCGTCTCCACAACCTGCTCCAGGCCGCGTAAACCCGACCTAATCAGCCCGGCGCCCCGCCGTTCGCCGGGCAACAAGATCGGTTACGGGACAGCCTTTAGATCCCCAAGTCGGCCCGTCACCCATCTAGTGATCACAAACGGGTTTGTCATACGAGGTGCCGTGACGGCTGCCGGCGACGGGCGCGCCTCAGGGGTCAGGACTCCGTGCCGGATTCCTGGGGGAAGAAGGTGATCAGCGTGGCGGTGCCGTCCTTGTCGACTGTCCGGACCGCCGGCTCGGGAATGTCCTGCGTGGCGACGTCGATCTCCCTGGGGTGCCACACCAGGTGCCGCAGGACGACGGGGTAGCGCGGCGACCGTCCGCCGACGGAGACGGCCACTACGTCGTCCTTCGGGTCGTACACGATGGTGGCGAAGGGCAGCCGGTTGGCTTCGTACTGGTGCCCGACCTCGGGGTCCAGTACCTCGATGGTGACGAACTCCCCCTGGTGTTCCTCGGTCATCTGGTTGAGGGCGGTCTCCCAGGTGCTGCGGTCGAGCGTTTCGGTGCCGGCCATCGTCGTTTCCTCCTCCGGTGGCAATCTGCTCTCCCCACGACGGTAGCCGCAGCCCTGAGCGACTGCCTCGGCCTGACAGGTCGAGCCGTGCGGCCCTGGTGGACCTGCCTGGACGAGTCCGGGCCGAAGCCCCACGGGGCGGGCTCCGGTACGGGCGGAGCGGGGGCGGGCACGGCCTGCCGGACCCACGTGAGCCGCCACGTGCCCCCGCGGACCACCGTGACCAGCAGGAACAGCACGGTGAACCACCGGAAGTACCAGGGCCCACCCGTCTCCGTCCTCGCAGCGCAGGCGGGAGCGAAGCAGTTCACCGAAGTGACCTGGAGGCAGGGCAGCAAAGGCGCGATGACCTCACGGTTCGCGGTGCTGACAGTACGGCCTGCGGGCAAGCACTCCCTGGCCGCAGCTCAGGAGGCGGGCGGCGGCCGCAACCGATGGGACGGCGTCCTGCCCGTCCAGACACTCCTCGTCGAATGGCCGGACGGCCATGACACTCCGACGGACTACTGGATATCGAACCTGCCCGCCACCACACCGGCCGCTGACCTGGTGCGGTGGGTCAAGATGCGCTGGCGGATCGAACACGACTACCGCGAACTCAAGCACGGTCTCGGGCTGGACCACTTCGAGGGCCGCACCTGGCGCGACTGGCACCATCACGTCACCCTCGTCACCGCCGCCCAGGCATTCCTCACTCTCAGGCGGCTCGACCCAAAAGTCCGCACACCGGCCTGACCCTCTACCAGGTCCTCGACATTCTTCAGGACCTGCTGAGGTGCTGGGCCGGCACCTGTACCACCCGCGGACGCCCCCTGCCCAACCCTCAGAGCAGCCGCAGACAGCCCACAACCTAACGAAGCACTACTTAGTCGGTAGCGCTGAATCGCAGCTTCGGCTCTAAGGTGGGAACGCCCTGCTACGACAGGACTGAGGGGCCCCGGGCGGCCCTTCGCCGTGCGCCCTGGTCAAGGGCCGCCTCCCGCTCCGCCCACGATCCTGCAAGGTCGAGTTCGGCTTGCGTCCCGGGCGGGGCACGGCCGGATGAGCGGTAGGGGGCTGCGGCCGACGGACGCCGCAGTGCATGGTGCCCGTCGGCGGGTCCCCGCTCAGTGGCCGGACGCGGCCGTCGGCGGGCGACGGCCGCCAGTGTACGAAGGAACAGCCACTGTCGGATCCGGATACGCAGGATCCGCCGGCACTGTTCCGCCGTATACGCGTGGCGGACCGCACGGCGCCCGGCAGCGCTCCGTCACCGGGTGTCGCGCGGGCGAGGGGCCTACCGTGGGAGATGGTCCCGGCGTCGGCCCCGCCGACCGGCCGGTCGTTCACGCCGGGGGCGGAAGGAGGCACGAGATGTCCGATGCGATACGGGACACCACGGCCCGGCGCGTACGACATTTCGTCGACGCCGGATATCCCGACGCCGGGCCCGTCGAGGCGGCGGTGGAGGGAGCCGTCTACCGACTCGGGGACGGAACGGTGGCCAAGGTGTGGGAGCGCCGACGGGGATCCGAACTGCGGCGGATGCAGCGTTTCTACGCCGATGCCGCGGCGCACCTGCCGTTCGGCTCCCCGGAGATCCTCGCCGTCGAGGACATCGACGGTGTCCCGATGACCGTGGAGCGGGAGCTGACCGGCGAGCCCTTGGCGGGCAGGATCCGCACCGACGACCCGGACGAGGTGCTGCCCGAAGCGGTCGACTGCCTGGTCGGCGTGCTGCGCGCCCTCGCGGACGCCCATGACGTCGACGAGGTCAAGCACCTTCCTGTGCTGGACGAGGAACGCCCGCTGTGGGAGGGCCACACCACTTTCGGATCCGCCTTGGCGGACCTGGTGGACCGGCGGGTCAGCCAATGCGCGGACCGGCTCTCCACGCATGTCCGCGACTTCGACGACACGCGCGCCCGGCTGCTTCGGAAGCTGCGCTCGCTGCCCCGTACCGACGAGGCGGTCGTCCACGGTGACGTCTTCCCGGAGACCGTGCTGGTGGACGACGACCTGCGGCCGCTCGCCCTCGTGGACTACGGCTTCCTGTCCACGGGCGGGGACCCCCGGTTCGACGCCGCCGTGGCCGCGGCCATTTTCCCGGCGGGCACCGAGCACGCCCCGGAGATCACCCGGCAGCTCACCACGCGGTTCGCCGACGAGTTCGGCTACGCGGTCGACGACCTCCTGCTGTACCGGGCCGCCTATGCGATGGCCACGAGCGACGCCTTCGCGCCGGGCGGCGGTGACGAGCACTTCGCCTGGTGCGTCACCGTGCTCGAGGACCCGGCCGTCGCCGAGTCCCTGCACCGGTGACGCACCGCGGGCAGCCGGGCAGCCGGGAAGTTCCGGTGACGGTGTGTGCGGTGCCCTACGATCCCGAGCGGATCCAGGGGCACATGGCCCTGGGGGTCGAGCGGCCGTTCTCTCTGCCGACGACGCCCGAGGAGGCCACGAAGACAGCGGGTGGATGGTCGAGCGGAAGGTCCGGGTTCCAAGCAGTCAGGCACTGCGCGCTTGGTACAAACAGCGGCTGGGGTATTAGTACTGCAATCACAGTTAGGGGGTCTGGTGTGATTGAGTGTCCTGGTGTCTGTGGATCTTGGTGTGCGTCAAGTCGAGTCATGGCGTGAGGTGTTGGCGGGGTTACACGCGCGGTTCGCTGCGCGGTTTGCCCGCTCGGAGCCGCGGGGCCGGGCGCTGGAGTACATGGCCGGGCTGGTTGCGCCGTTGGAACGCAAGAATGGGTGGTCGCTGGCTGAACGTGCTGGTGAGGCGCATCCGATCGGGATGCAGCGGCTGCTGGGCGAGGCTGACCGGGACGCTGATGGAGTCCGCGATGACGTCCGTGACTTCGTCATCGAGAGCATCGGTGACAAGGACGCAGTGCTGATCGGTGACGACACCGGGTTCTTGAAGAAGGGCACCAGGTCGGCCGGCGTACAGAGGCAGTACTCCGGCACTGCAGGGCGGACGGAGAACTCCCAGATTGGTACCTTCCTCGCCTACGCCTCCCGGCGAGGGCGGGCGTTGATCGACCGGAGTTGTATCTGCCGAAGTCCTGGACGGACGACCGGGAGCGGTGCCGGTCGGCCGGCGTCCCGGACAATCTGCCGTTCGCCACGAAGATCGAGCACTTCCAGGCCATGCTCCAGCGCGCTCTGGACGCGAAAGTGCCGTTCGCGTGGGTGACCGCCGACGAGGCATACGGGCAGGTCAAGCGACTGCGGTACTGGCTGGAGCAACGCAGCGTCGCGCACGTGCTGGCGACCAAGGTCAACGACACCGTCATCACCGCCCGAGGCGCCGAGGTCCGGGTTGACACCTTGGTGGCCAGCCTGCCGCGGCAGGCGTGGAAGCGGCTGCCCGCCGGTCCAGGCGCCCACGGGCAGCGGCTCTACGACTGGGCCCGGGTGCCGATCCGGATCTGGTGGGAGAACGGCTTTGGCCACTGGGTGCTGACCCGCCGCAGTCTCACCGATCCCACCGAGATTGCTTACTACGTCTGCTACGGCCCGGTCGGCACACGGCTGAGGGACCTGGCCCGGGTGGCCGGGGCCCGGTGGCAGGTCGAGGAATGTTTCCAGGCCGCAAAGAACGAGTGCGGCCTGGACCACTACCAGGTCCGCCGTTACGACGCTTGGTACCGACACATCACCCTGTCCATGGCCGCCCTCGCCGCACTGACCGCCATCCGTGCCCAGGAGCTGTCAAAGGGGGCAGCGATCTTGGACAAACCCGCCTGATACCCCTGTCCGTCGCGGAGATACGCCGCCTGATCGGACTGCTCCTGCGCCCACAACACCTCACGCCGAATCACCATCTGCACTGGTCATGGTGGAGACGGCTCAGTCAGACACGCGCTCGCCTCAGCCACTACAAACGCCGAGGCCAGACTCCTCAACTGTGATTGCAGTACTAGAGGTTGTCCCGTATGGGGTGTGAGTTATCCAGTGAGGGCCAGGTTGTGGAGCCGGGCGATGCCGAGCATCGCCTGATGAACGCCGTTGCCCTTGAGGCGGCAGTCCCGCAGGATCTTCCAGTTCTTCAACCGCGACAGGGCGTGTTCGACCCGGGCTCGCGCCCGGCGGTGGACGGCGTTCTCCGCTTCCTGCTGCGGGCTGAGGCGGGTCTGACCTCGTCGCTTGCGGTGTGGGATGAGAAGGCCGGTGCCCCTGGTATCCGCCGTCGGCGATGGTCGGGGCTCCGCGGCAGGCCCGGTCCACGCCGGACTCGGTGAAGGCCCGGCAGCCGTTGCGGCTGCCGGGCAGCGGGAGGCCGATCGCGACGACCAGACGGCTGTTGGCGTCGATGACGACCTGGAGGTTGGTCGAGTACCGGTAGTTCTTGCTCGAGGCGGCGATGCTGCGGTCCCGCGTGGGCACCAGGGTGCCGTCGACGATGTAGACGGTGTCCTTGCGCGGCCGTCGGGCCGGCGAGATGGCCAGCAGGGGTGCCAGGTGATCGAGGATCCGGTCGGCCGCAGACTTCGAGATCCCGAACAGCGGCGCCACCTGCCGCAATGTGAGGTTCGTCCGCCAGTACGTCGCCACCAGTAATACCCGATCCTCCAGCGGCAGTCGCCAAGGACGACCCCGTTGGACATCGCCGCCACGGCGCCGCACCAGCGCCACCAGCCTGGCGAACTGCACCTCGGTCAGCCCGGAGAACGGCTCGATCCACTTCGGATCATCCGCAGAGATCACCCCACCCATGCCCAGCCAACGCATCAACCGCCCCACCGGTTACGGGACAACCTTTAGCGCACCATGCCCACCGGCAGGTTGCGCGTCCTGAAGGCACCAGCCATTCTGCCTACCTGCCTCACTGTCGTCCGCCCACCGGAGGAAGTGACGTCTCATGCCCCCGCTCCCGCCGCCAACGTGGATCCCACCGCTATCAAAATTACCCGTCTGCTTCCCGCGTTCTTGATCCTCGGCGGCATGGCGGCAGATCTCTTCGCTCCCGCGCCGTATATGGGTTTGCCCTTGCCGGCCGCGGCCCCCCTTGTGGGGTGCGTCGTCATGCGTATCCGCACATGCATCGGTGTCGCTGCTGCGGCATGCCTCGCCGGTGTTGCCGTCGATCTGTGGATCGGTCGTCCCCTGCCCGCGACTCTGGTGGACTTGGGTGTGGTCGGGCTGATCGGCCTCATCGGCCTGTGGGTCGGCCACCTGCTGTCTCTGCAGCGCGGCCGCCTGACTGTGGCCCGCGACATCGCGGAAGCGGCACAGCGCGCCGTCTTGCCCTCACCACCCGACCGCGTGGGATCCTTCAGCGTCGCCGCCCGATACGAGCCCGCTCAGACGGAGGCCAGGATCGGCGGTGACCTGTACGCGGTCCAGGAGACACCCTTCGGGCTGCGCGCCATCGTGGGCGATGTCGTCGGTAAAGGCCTGCGCGCCGTACCCGCCGTCTCCGCCGTCCTGGGCACCTTCCGCGAGGCCTCAGAGTCCGCTCCCGACCTTGGAGTGCTAGCGCAACGTCTGGATCACGCACTCGAGCGAGACTGCCACGCCGACGAAGAGGGCGCCGAGTGCTGCACCACGGCCTTGCTTGCCGAAATCCCGGCCAGAGGTGACACCGTCACGCTGCTCTCCATGGGTCACCCCGCGCCGTACCTTCTGCACGCGGGGAAGGTCACACAGCCGGAGCCGACAACACCCGATCCGCCGCTCGGCACCGGCCTGCCCGAGGCCGCTCAGGACAGCACCCCGGACACCTTCCCCCTGCCCTCTAACGCCACCGTCCTGATGCTCACCGACGGCGTACTCGAGGCCCGCAACCGGCACGGGACCTTCTACGACCCCACAGCAACGCTGACCCGACGCACCGGCGCGCACCCCAAGGACGTCGTCGACGCCCTCGTCCGAAGCGTCTCGCAGTGGACCGACGGCGAACGCCAAGACGACCTGGCCGTGCTCGCACTTGCCCGCACCCCGGCAAGCCGTCGGGAGGCAGACCTGGCCGTCCGGGGACAATGGACGCCGGCCCTGCCCCCGCTGCGCGCACCCAACGCATCACCTGCGTCCTCCCCCACTTATCGGAACAAGCAAGAGTTCTGATCTTCGACACAGTGGAATTCACGCAGGAAGGCGCTCGTGTGGGTGGCGGACGACGTGCCAGTCGGACTCTGCCGTCAGGCAGACGGTGCACTACCTCGGCGCGCACGGTTGGTCCACCTTCCCGTGCGGAGTCCAGTTGGCTCGGGGACGTGGACCAGGCCTGAGCGCGATTGCGCCCGGGCAGAGTGACCGGGTCAGCACGATGAGGAGCTTCACGCCGAACGGCTGGCCGTAGGGCGGGCTCACCAGTTGGATTAGCGAAGCGTAGTGAACCTGTGGCAGAGTGCCACGCGCACGCCCGGCGCCCAGGCGACGTCGGGCACCCTCCTCGGTCGGGTCTTGCGGCCCGATCGACCAGCGTCCGGAGGGACGTGCCACGCGGGCTGGCGACTCCTGTCGTTCAGTACCAGGGCACGAAGGCGATTGGCTCCCAAGGCTGAGCAACGCTCAGGCTCACTAAGCCTCGATCCACCGACCGATGCCTGTGGATGACGCTTGGGAAAATGAAGAAGTGCCTTGTGACCTGCGATGATGGGAGTTCTTTACGCTTC
>NZ_JBSFJX010000239.1:0-11219 GCF_053598275.1 Streptomyces sp. NPDC001156
GCCCGCACCGGTCGGGGCTACTCTCACGTCCATCGGTGCGTGACCAGCTGGAGGCCGGCTGCGTTGCCCGGGCATGGATCCCGACGATCACCTTGATCTCGACGAGATCGACTTCGCTCCGTCGAGCACATGACCGAGGGCCTGGCCTTGCTCTCCCGTGAAGAGGCGCACGATCTGCTGCGCCTGCTGGTGATGGTTGCCCAGGCCGGCGGGCAGAGACGGACCGGCTGGCGCGGGAGATCGCCGCTCGCATCCCCTCGGAGAACTGACCGCATTGCCTGGATGGACCTAGACATGGGGGCCGCACCCGGGGTTCGAGTGCGGCCCTGACGCGTTCCGATGCTTCAACCTTTCCCCAACCACTTTCAGGAAGGAATAAAGACGTTGCGATGTACGGGGGTACCCACAGGGTGAAGGCGAAGACGGCTGCCCGCGGGACTTTCCCGCCGGGCGGTCAGCCCCGGATCCATGAGATGTAGCGACCCTCCTTGGCCGGGGACGTGCGACCGCATTGTTCCCAGGCTTGCCGTTGCGGGATGGCGACGATCTTGTGTAGGCACTCCCGGCGAGCGGCAGATCCTTCCACCACCACCGCGCGTTCGAATGTTCGTTCGATGTAATGGGTTGCTGGAGGTGGGTTGTATGTCCTGGGATGCGAGGGAGCACGAGGTGTCGACGGTGATGTATGTGCGCTGCCCCGACCGGCTGCCGGAAGAGACCTACCGGCAGGTCCTCGAGCAACTCGCGGACCTCTCTCCACTCGTTCAGGCCCTGCCATCCTCCGCGGCGCTGGTCGAGCTGAAGGGCGCTCTGCGCTACCACGACACCGACGCCAGGAGACTGGGGGAGGTACTGCGGGTTCGCACGATCTCCCGCCTCGGCGTCGACGTACGCGTCGGCATCGGTCCCTCGATCACCGCAGCGGCCACTGCCTCCGGCCAGATCGCCTCGTCCGGAGGTGTCCTCTCCGTCACCGCCGCCTGGGCCTGGGAGAGGGCGACGACGCCCAGCGTGCGGTGGAGGCGGGTGTCGAAGTGATGGATGACCCGCCGGGCGACGAACTGCGCCTCCATGCGGTTGTCGCGTCGGCCGCCGCGGTCGTACACGCCCTGTGCGGGGAAGAACTCGACGCCGATGTCGTTGCCGTGGTCCAGTGCTCCCGGAAAGGTCACCATGGAGTTGCCGTAGAAGGACCTGTTGCTGAACGTGATCAGGTCCTCGTGACGGCTGCGGTAGTGCCAGAGCAGGGAAAGCTCACGCAGGGCGCCCGCCTTGCAGGCGTGCAGCAGCGACTCGAAGGTGTCGAGGACGTCCTCGTCGTACTGCTCGGAGTCGTCCTCGACGGCCGAGTCAAAGAAGGACGTGGGCGGCAGCTGCTTCTCGTCGCCGGCCACGATCAGAGAATCTGCCCGGTATACGCAGTTGATGGCGTCGGCTGGGCGGACCTGTGACGCCTCGTCGAAGATCACTACGTCGAAGTGGTAATCCCCGGGGAGGAACTGGCTCACCGTCAGCGGACTCATCATGAAGCACGGCTTGATCAGCCGGACGACTTCGCGCGTTCGACCGAGCATTTCCCGCACCGGCATGTGGCGCCGCTTCAGCTCTGCCTGCTTTTTTCGGCTCTCCTGCTACCCACCCTGACCTGCAGCAAGGCGCCGTGCACCATGGGACGAAAGCCACCGACAGATGTCCGATCAGAACGCGGCCACCGCACTGACCGCTGCCGCGGTGGTCGCCGTGGTTTTGATCGCTCGGGCAGCAGTACTGCATCACGGCAGAAGAGCCCGCGGCGCGGTCGACGGCCGGCCGCGCCACCGTACCCACCCCCACGCAGGAACAGGTCCGCCGTTCATCGCTGCTCCGGCCGACGACGCCGCTCATCCGGCCGTCCGCGAGGCCGAAAAGCATGTCCACCGCTGCTGGCAGCAACTGCACGCACCCCCCGACCCGACCGAGTGACGTGTTCGTGCCCCGCCGGTCGGATGCCACAGGATCGAAAGCGCGGGCGCCCGATCCCTGCCCGCGGCGCCAGTGCTCGTCGCCACAGGCGATGACCGGGGTCAGCAGTGCGCCGAGGGCCACCGACGGGCAGCGTCGGCAGGCGACGACAAAGGGGGAGAACGGACGCTGGTCACCCGTCCACAGCAAAACAGGTGCACGCAGGCCATCGGGGGGGCAGGTGTGGTAACAGCACTTTCCCACCGACGGTTCCGCGAGGCGGACGCATCTTCCGGAAAGCGGCACGGCACGAGTGGTGCGGCTTTTTGTCGGGAGCGGGTGGCCGGGAGATCAAAGCCGGGGACCGGCCCGGCAGTGGCGAAGGGGATGGCGTGGATCAGCAACGGGATGCTGCCGGGCGGGCGATGCTCGCCGGGCTGCTGGACGCCAGCCACCTGATGCCCGTGGAGGCGTTGCCAGAGCAGGCCGAGGAGCATGCTCGGGCGGCGGGTTTCAGCGAGGTGCTCATCTATGTGGCGGATCTCCAGCTCACCGGCCTGCACCTGCTGACCGGACCGGACGCGACACCCACGCAGGACGAGCGGCACCTCCGTATCGAGGGCACAGTGCCGGGGCGGGCCTACCAGTACGGCGATCTGACGCCCGCGGGGCTGGCCGATGAGGACGGGGCGCGATGGTGGGTGCCGGTAGTCGACGGTACTGAGCGGATCGGGCTGCTGCGGCTGCGCTCGGCTCACGACGACGAGCGGGCCCGGGAGGACGTCGACCGGCTCGCCGCCCTTCTGGGCTTGATCATCGTGGCCAAGCGGGAGTCCAGCGACACCCTGGCCCGCCTGATGCGCACCGGGCCACTGAACATCGCCGCCGAGATGCAGTGGAACCTGATGCCGCCGCGTGCCTACGCCGACGCCCGGATCGTGATCGCTGCCTCCATGGAACCCGCCTACACGATGTGCGGCGACGCCTACGAGTACGCCCTCGACGGGCCGCTGGTGCACCTGATGATCCTGGACGCGATGGGCCACGACACCGCCGCCGGCCTGTCCGCCGCCCTGTCCCTCGGAGCCGGTCGCAACGCCCGCCGCCAGGGCGCCGACCTGATCGGCAAGGGCGAAGCCATCGAGGCCGCCTTGATCGACCAGTACGGCACCAGCCGCTACGTCACCGGCATCCTGGCCACCCTCGACACCCGCACCGGCATGCTCAGCTGGGTCAACCGCGGCCACCACCCGCCGATCATCATCCGCGACAACCGCTGGACCAGCCACCTGAAGTGCCCGCCGGCGCATCCCATGGGCACCGGACTGGGGCTGAAGAGCACCGTATGCCGCGAACAGCTCCAGCCCGGCGACCGGATCGTGCTGTTCACCGACGGCATCACCGAAGCCCGCCGCCCCGGCGAGCCTGAATTCGGCCGGGACCGCTTCACCGAGTTCCTCATCCGCCACCACGCCGACGGCCTCCCCCTGCCCGAAACTTTGCGCCGCCTGGTCCACGCCGTCCTCGACTACCACCGCGGACAACTCCAGGGTGACGCCACCGTGCTGATGTGCGAATGGCTGGGCCCCTCCCTCACCGACACCGGCCCCGCACAAGCCCTGACCTCACTGCCGGCATCAGAAGGACCCGCCGCCCACACCACCCCGCACCGGAGCAGCCGCCCATGAACCCTGCCCTGCGCATAGACCCGGCCGACACCCGCGGGCAGACGGCCGCTCTCACCGTCACCGTGGAACTCGACCTGCACACCGCCGACGTCCTCTCCCACACCGTTGCCCAGGTCCTCGACCAGCAGCCCACCGTGCTCCTGGAGCTGACCGGCGTCACCTTCAGCGACTCCTGGCGTCGTCGGGGTGAGGCCCGACGACGCCAGCCCCTGGATGTAACCCGTCGGGCAGTCGATCCATCCACCCGGCCCTCGCTCCCTGACCGGCGCGGGGGCCGCGCCCGTATGACGGACCCGGGGGAGCGGCGGGCGGTGTCCGCACTGGGGCGGGGTTGCGGGGGTTAGTGCCGGGCGTCGCAGGGTCGGTGCGATCACCCAACCCCAACCTTCTTGGGAGGACTCATGTCCGCTACCGCTCCGGCCGCCGTGCTGGCCACCCGGCCCGCCGCGCCGGCTGTTGATAGGCGAGTGGTGTCTGTGCCGCCTTCGGTGCCGCTCGGCTTCCGTGACGGTGACTGCTGCGACCATCCCGACGGCCGTTCGTGGCGACGGGTGGCTGGGGCGTGGCAGCCCCTGACCGGCCGCGGCTGGCTCGGTGACCCCGAGGTGCGGCTGATGCTGGGGCGGGCCGTCGTCGACGAGCTGGTTGGCCACCGGTTTGTGCCGGGCATGCCCGGCGACCGGCTGCTTGGCGGGCGGTTGCGCAGTGCAGAGGATCTGGACTGGCTGAACCTGCGGCTCGCGCAGTGGGCCGCGCAGTACGTCTACTCCCACACTGAACACCGGCTCGTGACGATGCGGGACCTGGTCGCCGCACACGACGAGACGGCCGCGCACGCCCGCCTGTACCGGGGCCGGGTCACGCTACGGAAGACGCGTCGTGTGCTGCGCGCGATCCTGCCGACCACGCAGATGCACGCGTGTCCTACGAGCTGGAGACGGGCCGCCTGTACGCCCGCTGCACCCGCCGCCACACCGACGTGCAGACGAGCGGGTCCTCGAGCGTGAGTTGCCTGCACGTGTTCGTGCTGTCCGCATTCCCGGCGGAGGTGTAGGCGTGTCCAACCGGAGCGAGCGCGGCATGTTTGGGGACGCCCTGATGCTGGAGTTCGGCGTGTACGCGCAGGCACTGACCGACGCCGGCCACGACTGGACCACCACGTGGCAGTGCGCCGACTGGCCGGTGGGTTCGCTGCTGTGGTGGCTGCCAGGCCGCCTCGAACTCGCACGCAAGTTCGCGGGCATGGCCGGCGTGTACCCGTCCGATGCCGAACTCACCGACGAACACAAGGTCAGGCTTGCTCACGCAGAGCGGAATCCCGACGGCCCGCCGAGCCTGACTCATCGGTGACCCGACACGCCCGAGCAGTTGTCCCCGCGCGATGATCTCGCGTGGGGGCAGTCGCCCGCCGCAAGGGCGCTGCCGAGTTAACGCCTATGTTCAGCCCGCGCGATCGGTGGTTGCGCGCCTTGCGTCCGGCTCGGTCACGGTCTCAGCGGTCGGGCGCCCGTGCCACTGAGAACGGGCCGCGGATGTTGCCTGTATCCACCCTGTGCTTGCGAGCGCGCGCCCGGCCGTCCTGCCTTCTCCTACACGAAAGGTGGCCCGGCATGGGCTGGCTCTTCTACCACCGTGCACCAGGCGCCGAGAACAACGGCGAGCACTTCGCGAAGAAACTCGGCGACCAGTACGAGATGCTCGCGCACGGCACCGTCGATGTAGGTTCCGGAGAAGCGTGAGCAATTCCAGGTGACCATGAGCAGCGTCTGAGCAGTTCCCAGCGATCATGAGCACTGGCTACGGGCAGTAGTTGCTGTTTATCGGGCTGTTGTGATCTTTCGCAGCAGTTGCGCATCAGTGCTCCGTACCAGCGTGCTCGCCGAAATACGGATCACAGACGGGAGGCTGAAACGCGAACGGTTTCGTTGCGTGATGCACGCCTGGTCTGGATCATGAGGGGTGTGGAGGACTGGTCCGACTGCTTCGACCCCGACGAGTTGCGCATCCGTCTCGACATGGCGCTGGAGGAGAACGCAGAGCTGCGCGAGGAAATCGCCCGGCTGAAAGCCGACAACGCGCGGCTGCACAGCCTTCTGGGCCTTGATGTCCAGGCCACTCCCGTCACCATCCCGTCCGTTCCCGAGCCGGTCGCGGTCCCGCCGCCCACAGGGGCCGGCGGCCTACCGTATGCGGATGCCTCCTCCAGCGCCGAGGCGAAGATCGCCCTCTTCAGGGCCCTGTTCGCGGGACGTGAGGACGTCTACGCAAAGCGGTGGGTCAGCGCCAAGTCCGGCCGGACCGGCTGGAGTCCGGCCGAGGACAACCCGTTCGACAAGACCAAGGCCGAAGAAGATCGGGTCTTCTGGCCGCTGACCGACGAGACCATCTACCACCACCTCGACCCGACCTGGCAGGGGCGCAGCGAGCTGCACATCGGCCTGTATCCGCTGCTGGCCGACGACACCTGCCGTCTCCTGGCGTGCGACTTCGACGGCAAGGACGGCAGCGACTGGCGCGCCGACGCCACCGCCTACATCGCAGCCTGCCAGGAGGCGGGCGTCCCCGCCCTGCTCGAAATCTCCCGCTCCGGAAAGGGGGCGCACGCCTGGACGTTCTTCACCGACCCGGTCGCCGCAGCCACCGCCCGCGCACTGGGCATGGCGCTGCTGCGCCGGGCGATCGATACCCGCGGGCGTATGGAACTGTCCAGCTACGACCGTCTCTTCCCCGCGCAGGACTTCCTGCCGACCAAGGCCAGGGGCAGCTTCCGGTTCGGCAACCTGATCGCGCTGCCGCTGCACGGTGCCTCCCGGGCCAAAGGCACCACCGTCTTCGTGGACCCCGACACCTGGCAGCCGTATCCGGACCAGTTCGCCCACCTCTCGCACACCGAGCGGCTGTCTCTGGCCGACGTCGAGTCGCTCGTCGACAAGCTCGGCCCGGTCAAGGCCGGGCCTTCCCCGACCGCCCCGGAGCTGGGGCCCAAGCCCCGCCGCAAGGCCCTCGGCAAGGCGCCCGCGCGCGTTCAGGCCCGGATCTCGGCGATGCTGGCGATCTCCACGGCCGGGCTGCCGCCGCAACTGCTGGCCGCGCTCAAGCACGCGGCCTCGTTCCACAACCCGGAGTTCTACCGTAAGCAGAACCAGCGCTTCTCCACCTTCAACACCCCCCGCCTCGTCTGCTGCTTCGACGCCTCCGACCCTGACTGGCTCAAGCTGCCCCGCGGCCTGGCAGACGAGGCCGCCCAGCTCATCGCCACCGCCGGCGGCACCCTCACCATCGCCAGCGACCTGCCCGAACCCCCGCCGATCACCGCCCACTTCACCGGAGAGCTGACCGCCACCCAGCAGGCCGCCGTGGAGGCGATGACCCAGCACCCGGCGGGCACCCTGGTCGCGCCGCCCGGCTCAGGCAAGACCGTCATGGCCTGCGCCCTGATCGCCCACCACCGCACCCCGACCGCAGTGATCGTGAACCGGGCCGAGCTGCTGACACAGTGGCAGGAACGCCTGGCCGGCTTCCTGGACCTCGGCGACGGGCAGGTCGGCTCGCTCGGCGGGGGCAAGGACCGCCGCGGCCACATCGTCGACCTGATCATGCTGCAGACGCTGTCCCACCGCGACGCCCCCGACGACCTGCTCGACGGCTACGGGCTGGTCATCGTGGACGAGTGCCACGCCGTCGGCGCGCCCGGCGCCGAAGCCGCGATCCGCAGAGCGAAGGCGCCGCGATGGGTCGGCCTGTCGGCGACCCCGTACCGCGCGGACCAGATGGACCCAGTGATCACCATGCAGTGCGGGCCGATCCGCCACGAGATCGAAGACGCCAGCACCTTTGCCAAGCACCTCGTCGTGCACCCCACGAGCTTCACGACCGATGAGCCGGGCACCGACGGCGCGTCCATCCAAGCCATCTACAACGAACTCGCCAACACCACGAGCCGCAATCAGCTGATCGCGGCGGACATCGCCGACGCCGCCCGGCGCGGCCGGTGCAGCCTGGCCCTGACCAACCGCGTCGAACACCTCCACCAGCTCGCCGAAGCCCTCCAACCGCACGGCGTCACCCCGCTGGTCCTGCACGGCGGCACGCCGCCGGCCGAACGCGCCCGGGTCCGTTCTGTCCTGTCCGAGGAGCACAATGAGCCGCTGGTGCTCCTGGCGATCGACAAGCTCGCCGGCGAGGGCTTCGACGCACCGCGTCTCGACACCCTCTTCCTGACCAGCCCCATCTCGTTCAAGGGACGCGTCATCCAGCAGGTCGGCCGCATCATGCGCAACACCGAGACCAGGAAATCCCACGTCGAGGCCCACGACTACCTCGACGCCGACGTCCCCCTCCTGGAGCGCATGCACCACAAACGCCGCCGCATTCTCGGACGCCGCGGCTTCACCGCAAGCACGCCCGAGAACCTGCCACCCACGCTGCCCCGCGCACCCGTTCCCGATGCCCAGCAGCCCCGGCCCGTGACTCCGGCGGTGAGCGTGGCCGAGGTACGGGCCTGGGCACGCGAACGCGGCATGGACGTACCGCCGCGCGGCAGGCTCCGCGCAGAGATCTGGGAAGCCTGGCACGCCACCCACCCGGCCACGAACGGGCAGGACACCCACCTCACTACATAGCCGACAAACCCCGGTCAGCGAAACCGGCGATCACCAAGACGATGGACACCTCACTCGCTGTCACCAACTCGACCGAGGAGGAGCCACCGACTGCTCACCATCTACCAACACCCTCGCTGCTCACCGCGCCCGGATTCCCGCGTTTCCGCAGGACCCCCTGCCAACGAAGTCGTGGACCCTACAGTCGATCTAGGATCCGCGACTTCATTGGCAACAAAGTCGGTTCGTTAGCAGTGGATTAGCAAATCCGCGATCATCTAGCACTGACTACGTTCAGTAACGGTCTCTATCGGGCGGCCGGACGCGACTCGGCGTCCGCGACATCCGATACCCGCTCTTGCAGATCGAGCGCATCCTCGGCTTCACGATCATCGAACGCAGCCGACTGCTCACCGCGACCGATCCCGGCCAGAGGCTCCTCGCCCGTATCGAGCACCTTGCGTGTGGACTTCGATCTCTGCCCCCGAGGGGAAGGAAGCTGTCAGTGGACGACGGCGGCAGGATTGAGCAGGTCGAGGCGCACGTGGAAGGGCCTGGCCCCCGTCCAGGCCGTCGGCGCCCTGATCTGATTGACCTCCGGCTGGCCCTGGCCGTGTCGCGGTGCGCCGTGGACAGCGGGTCGACGGTGGGCGGGATCAGGGAGGCGTGAGGGTGTCGAGCCGGGCGGCGAGGTCGGGGTGGGCGGCGGCCAGGTGGGGGCGGGCGGCGGTCAGGGGGGCGATGAGGTCGGCGGGATCGTCGTGGGCGAGGGCCTCATGGAGCTCGCTGAGCGGGCGCCGTGCTGCGGCGGGCAGATCAGTGAGGGCGGTGATCTGGCCGGCGATGCGGCGCAGGTCGGCCGCGTTGCGGCGGGCCCAGGTGGCGGAGCTGCGCTCGGCGGCCCGAGCCTGGCGGGTGGCCGTCACGCGCTGTTCGCCGGTGGTCCCGGCGGGGCCGGGACGGCCGCGCAGGTAGCGGCGCTCGGCGGCCTGGCGGCTGGCGACGCCCAGGGGGTGGGCGAGGTCGGCCCAGCTGGCACCCGCGTGGCGGGCGGTTTCGATCAGGCCGGTCTCCCATCCGGCGAGCTGCTCGCGCACCTGCCGCAGCAGCAGAAGAGAGGCCAGGGCCTGCTCCGCGCCGACGTCGTGCGTCTTGGCAGTGCCGGGGGCCTCGTGCCGGGCGGCATGCAGGGCGTCGTCTATGGCGTGAAGGGCTGCCGCGGCGGCGAGGAACGACGGGGGGCTTGTGGCGTCGGTGCTGGGCGGGGCGGGCTGGTCGGCCGGGGTCATGGCACCTCCCATCAGGGCGGTCGTCCTTTGGACGACTACCATGTTTGTCATCCACTGGATGACATGGTACAACGGTGTCAGTGAGGCGCATTGGCAGCAACTGCCCGAACGTGCTGGAGGTGTTTTCACGATGTTGATGCGCACTGACCCCTTCCGTGAGCTGGACCGGCTGGCGCAGCAGTTGATGGGCCCGGGCACCTGGTCCCGCCCGTCGGCGATGCCGATGGACGCCTACCGTGAGGGCGACGAGTACGTGGTGGCCTTCGACATCCCCGGCGTCAGCGCGGACGCGATCGACATCGACGTCGAACGGAACATGCTGACCGTCAAGGCCGAGCGCCGGCCGGTGGCGAAGGCCGACGACGTGCAGATGGAGCTGTCCGAGCGGCCGCTGGGCGTCTTCTCCCGCCAGATCGTGCTCGCCGACACCCTCGACACCGAGCACATCCAGGCCGACTACGACGCAGGCGTGCTCACCCTGCGCATCCCGATCACCGAGCGCGCCAAGCCCCGCAAGGTCTCCATCGGCGTCGGATCCGGCCGCAAGGAGATCTCCGGCTGACACCAGCCGGAGGGGTGCGGAGGACGGGCACCCGATCTCCCCCTCATCCCGCCCTCCGCACCCCGTGGGCAGCCCGAAGAAGAAGGGGAGGCGGCCGAGATGACCCTGCGACACGAAGCGTTCCTCGACCGTGTGAAGGAACGCGGCGAGTACGACACTCCTGAGGAAGCCGAGCGCGCGGCCCGCGTGGTGCTCGCCCTGCTCGGCGCGCACCTGGTCGGCGACGTCCGCGCCCGGCTCGCGGCACGCCTGCCGGAGGACTTCGCCCTGCTCCTGCTCAACCCGCTGCAGAGCGCCGAACCGCTGCCCCCGGAGCGGTTCGTCCGCGCGACCGCAGCCTGGATCGAGGGCGCCACCGAGCAGACCGCGACCTGGGACGTCAGCGCCGTCCTGTCCACGGTCGCCGACACCGCCGGCGACGACCTGCTGGGGCAGATCCTGCTCCAGCTCCCCGCCGGCTACGACCTCCTCTTCGGCCGCCCCCAGCCACCTGACAATATTTCGGTGGCGCACACCGGCACCACCCCACCCTGGCTCCCATGAAAGGGCATGCACCGCAGTGATCACCGACGTGCGCGTACCGCTCGAGCACCAACAGCCACACGGGACGGCGTATGAGCAGATGCTGGAGAAGGTCCGCTACGAAGGCGCCTACCCTACCCGCGAGAAGGCCCAGGAGGCCGTCCGCCTGGTCCTGGCGGGGCTGGGCCGCCAGCTGACCGGCGACGAGCGCGTCGATCTGGCCGCCCGGCTGCCCCTGGAGGCAGCACGCGTCCTGACCGCGCAGATCCCCGACCCCCAGCCGCTGACCGGCTGGGCCTTCGTCAAAGACCTCGCCGCCCGCACCGGCGCCTCCCTCGCCACCACCCGCTGGGACACCGGATCCGTCTTCTCCGCCGTCGCGGCCTACGCTGGCCCCGACCTCATCACCCGCATCCTGCACCAGCTCCCCTCCGGCTACGCGCTGCTGTTCGGCCGCGCCGAACTCACCCCGCCGCGCAGCAGGGGCACCGTAAGTAACGGCCGCACAACCATGGAATGCCTGACCTGACTCTATGAGGGCCGGGCCCCCTTCCCTGCACAGCCCGGTGGATTCTGGTTCCGGGTCCCATACGTGCTCGGAAAGGAGGCCCTCAAT